>JBLNGJ010000384.1:0-9485 GCA_050264675.1 Micromonosporaceae bacterium | reverse complement strand
AGGCCACCGGAGATGGTGGCGCCCGAGCGGGACACCCCCGGCACCAGGGCGAAGCACTGGACCAGCCCAATCACCACGCCGTCGGTGAGAGTCACGTCGCGCTCGTGCCGTTGCTGGGTGGCCGCGCGCTCAGCGAAGATCATCACCGCCGACCAGACGACCAGCCCACCGACGACCACCCACAGGCTACGCAGCGGCCCCTCGATGAAGTCTTTGGCGGCGAGGCCGACCACGCCGATCGGGAGCGATCCCACCACCACCGCGATGGCCAGGCGCCACTGCGGCACGGTACGCGCCTCGCGGCTGAACAGGCCGCGGGCCAACGCCACCAGGATGGTGACGATGTCGCGCCAGAAGTAGATGACCGCCGCGGCGATCGCGCCGACCTGGATGATCGCCGTGTACGCGGTCACTGCCGCGTCGTCGACCTGCAGCCCGAGCAGCTTCTCGGTGATCGTCAGGTGCCCGGTGGAGGAGACCGGCAGGAACTCGGTGACGCCCTCGACCACGCCGAGCGCGACCGCCTGCCAGATCGGCAGGGCTTCGGTGACCATCGTCTACTCCCCTACGCCGGAACGGTCCAGGGCCTCGGCGACCCGGCGCAGCGTCGAGACGCCGGACTCGAGGTCACCGGCGAAGAGTGCCACCGAGAGGGTGGTCACGCCCGCCTCGGCGTACGCGCAGAGCCGGTCCGCGATCCGTTCGACCGGGCCCAGCAGGCTGGTCTGGTCGATGAACTCCAGTGGCACCGCGGCGGCCGCGTCGCGCTGCCGCTTGGCCAGGTAGAGCTCCTGCACCTCGCGGGCGGCGGCGCCGAAACCCATCCGGGTGGCGAGCTGGTTGTAGAAGTTCTGCTCGCGGCTGCCCATCCCGCCCACGTAGAGCGCCGCGTACCAGCGGACCAGTTCGGCGCAGTCGGCCGGATCATCGCCCACCACCACCGGCACGCTCGGCACCACGTCGAACCCGGCCAGCCCGTCGTGTCCGCCCCGGGCCCGGCCGGCGGCGAGGTGCCCCAGGTGCTCGGCGGCGTGCTCAGGGGCGTAGAAGATGGCCAGCCAGCCGTCGGCGATCTCGCCGGCCAGCTCGAGGTTGCGCGGTCCGACCGCGGCCAGGTAGATCGGGATCTGCTCGCGGGCCGGGTGCAGCGTGAGCCGCAGCGCCTTGCCCGGGCCGTCGGGCAGTGGCAGCGGGTAGAACTCGCCGTCGTGCACCAGCGGCTTTCGGGCCAGCGCGGTACGCACGACCGTCACGTACTCCCGGGTCCGGGCGAGCGGCCGGCCAAAGCGCACGCCGTGCCAGCCTTCCGAGACCTGCGGGCCGGAGACACCCAGGCCGAGACGGAACCGGCCGCCGGTGAACAGGTCGATCGTCGCCGCGGTCATCGCGGTCATCGCCGGCGTCCGCGCTGGGATCTGCATCACCGCCGCGCCCACGTCGATGCGGTGGGTCTGGCCGGCGATCCAGGACAAGATCGTGGGCGCGTCCGATCCGTACGCCTCGGCCGCCCACACCACCGAGAAACCGAGCCGGTCCGCCTCCTGGGCCAGCGCCAGGTGGTCGGCCGGGGTGCTCCACGCCGTCTGGTACCCGAGACTGAGTCCGAGCCGCATGGTGTCGCAGCTTACGGCCCGGCCGGGGCGTTAGCCGGACCCCTGGCCGGCGCCCAGAACATGCGGCACGATGCAAGGCATGGACTACGAGTACGCACCACTGCGGTTACCAGCAAGTCTCGACCGAATGACCGCGGCGGTGCAGCTCGCGATCGCGGCCGAGTTCGCCGACTGGGAGTTGGCCCGGGTCAAGCTCTGCCGCGATGGCACCCGACAGGTGCTGTTGCGCCGCCGGCGCACTGACGCCGCCCTTCCCGCGCTCGGCTACTGAGTTCCGCCACTGAGTCCCGCCCGGTCAGGCCACTTGCTGGTCGTCCACATCGGTAAACGGGCGCTCGTCGAGGCGTCCGACGGCCCGATCGCCGGCGCCCAGCCGGAACGGCGCCTCAGCGTCCGACTCCACGTGGGCCTCGGGATCCAGCGCCGACTCCACCTCGGCCACGATGACGAGCCCGTCCAGCGGCTCCAGCTCGGGCACATCGAGCATGCCGAGCGAACCGTCGCCTGCCTGCAGCAGTTCGAGCACGGCCTCGCCGACCGTGCGCACCGGCTCCGGCGCCACCCCGTCCGCCTGGGGCATCGCGAAGCGAGCGATCTCGGCCGATCGCAGCAGGGCGGCGACGCTGGGCACCCGGTAGTCGCGACGCTGGCGCACCGAGACCACCTGTGGATGCGGGTCGTCGGCGTCGAGCAGGTCGTCATCGCCACTGGTCACCGTGGACAGGCCCTCTTCGGCCTCCTCCGGCGAGATCTCCTCCAGGTCCCACGGGGTGACCTCGCCGAAGATGTCGTTGAGCTGCTCGTCGTACTCATAGCAGGCGTTGTTGAGCTGCACGTACGCGCGCCACACCGCGTCGTCGTCCGGGGCGTCGGCGGCGGCCTTGACCGCGTCGAGGTGAGCCCGGGCGGCGCTGACCACCCGGTCCAGTGCGGCGTCAAGCTCGGCGTACGTATCGGTCATGCCGTCTCCTCTGCTGGGGTGAGCACGTCGTCGGTCACTAAGGGCGCCATCCTCAGCATCGCGGCAGGAGCTGATCGAGCACGCGCACGCCGAACTGTAGCCCCTCCACCGGCACCCGTTCGTCGACGCCGTGGAAGAGGGCCGCGAAGTTCAGCTCCGGTGGCAGCTTCAGCGGCGAGAATCCGAAGCAGCGGATGCCAAGGTGGGCGAAGGCCTTCGCGTCGGTCCCGCCGGAGAGCATGTACGGGATGGCCCGGGCGGCCGGATCCTCGGCCCGCAGCGCCTCACCCATGGCCGCCACCAGCGGGCCGTCGAATGTGGTCTCCAGGCCGGGCTGCCGCTGCAGGAACTCGATCTCGATGTCGGGCCCGACCACATCACGCAACTGCTGCGCGAAGAGTGCCGACTGGCCGGGCAGGGTCCGGCAGTCCACAGTGGCGCTGGCCCGGCTGGGGATCACGTTCTCCTTGTAGCCGGCCTGCAGCCTGGTCGGGTTGGCGGTGTTGCGGATGGTCGAACCGATGATCGGCGCGATCGGTCCGAGCTTGGCCACGGCCGCCTCCGGGTCGGACGGGTCGAGCTCGACCCCGAGCGCCGCCGAGACCGCGCCCAGGAACGCCCGCACGGTCTCGGTCACCACGATCGGGAACCGGTGCCGCCCGAGCCGGGCCACGGCCTCGGCGAGCGCGGTGACCGCATTGTCCTCATTGATCATCGAGCCATGGCCGGGCCGGCCCCGGGCGTGCAGGCGCAGCCAGTCCAGCCCCTTCTCGGCCGTCTCGATCAGATACAGCCGAAGGTCGGGGGCGACCGTATAGGAGAAGCCGCCGACCTCGCCGATCGCCTCGGTGCAGCCCTCGAAGAGTTCCGGATGCCGGTCAACAAGGTAATGCGAGCCGTACTCACCACCCGACTCCTCGTCGGCGAGGAAGGCGAGCACCAGGTCGCGCGGCGGGGTGCGCCCTTCCCGCCGCCACGCCCGCACCAGGGCGAGCACCATGGCGTCGAAGTCCTTCATGTCCACCGCGCCCCGGCCCCACACGTAGCCGTCGCGCAGCTCGCCGGAGAACGGGTGCACCGACCACTCGTCCGGGTCGGCCGGCACCACGTCGAGGTGGCCGTGGATGAGCAGGGCGTCACGCGCCGGGTCGGCACCCGGGAACCGCGCCACCACGCTAGTGCGGCCGGGTGCGCTCTCGCGCAGCACCGGCTCCAGACCGACTTCGGCGAGTTTGGCGGCGACGTACTCAGCGGCCGTCCGCTCACCCGCGCTGGTCTCGGTGTCGCCGGTGTTCGTGGTGTCCATGCGGATGAGGTCCTGGCAGATCTGCACGACCTCGGCTTCCGCGCTCGCGGCCGATGTGCTCACGGCCACGTTCATACCACCAAACGGCGACAACCGTCGGATCGCACGCCAGTTATCCACAGGGCGCGCCTGGCTCCTGCCGGCACCGGAGCGCCCGGGCTAGCCTGCCGGGCGTGAGGACGCCGAACGATCCGACCACGGTCCAGGCCGACCCGGTGGCGCTGGCCCACGCCGCCGGTGCGCTGCTCGACGAGGCCGGCCGGCTGGGCGAGCAGCTCCGGCTGGCGCTGGCGGAGCTGGAGCCGGACGAGGCGGCGTACGGATGGCCCGCCCTCGCCACCGCCCACCAGCAGGCGGCCGGCGACCTCGCCGCGACCCTGGGCCGTTACCTGGCCGGCCTCGAGGGCGACGCCGACCGCCTCTACCAGGTGGCCTTCACCGTGCAGGCGGCCGAGGCCCGGGCCAGTGCCCGCACCGAACGGATCGGGACCGCGCCATGACCGACCACGCGCTCTTCTCCGCGGAGGAGGCAGCCACGTGACCGTGGTAGTGCCGCACCTGTGGCGGCTACCGGCGAACCCGGCCCGGCTCGGCGCGCTCGCCGCGGGCTGGCGCGCCCTGGCCGGCACCGCCGACGCCTCGCGGCACCGCATCGCCGGCGCGAGCGCCGCGCTGCTGCGCGGGTGGCGGGGTGCGAGCGCGGACGCGTACGCGGCGCACCAGTCGGTCCGTGACGACGGGCTGCGCACGCTGTCCACAGTGGCCGCTGCCGTCGGCACTCTGCTCGCCGCCGGCGCCAGCGAACTGGCGGTGGCCCAGCACCGGCTCGACGAGTCCTGGCGCCGGATCCAGCACCTCGCCGGCGCTCGGGGCGACGAGGTGGTGCTGCGCCCCACCGATCCCGCGGCGGCCGCCCGAGTGCGGTCGGCCGCGGCCGAGGCGCAGCGGATCCGCGCGTACGCCGATGGGCGGGTGCGCGCCCTCGCCGAGGGCCTGCAGCGGCTGCGTCGCGAGCTCTGGCCGGGCAGCCTCGTCGCGTTCGCCATCGAGGAGGCGTCCAACCCGCTCGGGCTGCGACCCTGGCTCGCCGGGGCCGACCTGACCGCAGTACCTGGGGCGGTCATTGTGGACGGTGACCGGTTCATCGTGGCCGCAACCGGCGGGGCGGACGAGGTGAGCCTCGCCGTCGACCCGCTGACCGGGCAGCGCCTGGTCACCGTCGACGGCGTCACGCTCCGGCTGCCGCCGGGCGCCGAGGTGGTGATCCGGGCCGGCGGCGGCAACGACACCATCACCGTCGCGGCCGGCACCCGGGTGGGTGTGACCGTCCTGGGTGGACCGGGCGAGGACCGGATCCGCGGCGGCGACGGCGCCGACCGGCTGCTCGGCCTGTGGGGCGGCGATGTCATCGAGGCCGGCGCCGGCGCCGACTGGGTCTCCGGCGGCCCGGACCGCGACTACCTGAACGGGCAGGACGGCGATGACGGGCTCGACGGCGGAGCCGGTGCCGACACCCTCTACGGCCTGGCCGGGGCCGACCGGCTCTGGGGCGGTGAGGAGCGCGACTACGCCGACGGCGGCCTCGGCGACGACCTGCTCGCCGGCGGGCTCGGTCACGACGCCCTCGTCGGCGGACGCGGGGACGATCGGCTCTACGGCGGCGAGGGCGACGACCGGCTCTACGGGGCGGACGGGGTCGACCGCATCACCGGCGGCCTGGGCGACGACCGCGCGTTCGTCCAGCCCGGCGACGCGACCGACGGGACTGAGCGGGACGTCACGGTCGAGCTGCTGGAGCTTCCCGCCGCGGTCCGGGTGGTGGGCTCGCCCGAGTTCGTCGCGCGGGTGGGCTCCGACCTCGACGCCCTGCGCTCCTCGGCGGCCGGGGCGGCGATGCTCGACGACCTCGGCCGCAACACCGCCGCGCACGGCGCCTTCGCCGGCCTGCCGGTGCTCGACAGCCTGTTCAACCACGGCGGCACCCTCGTCATCCGGGAGATCTCCGGTGACGGCGAGGCCCAGCTCAGCGTCGGCATGGTCGGCGACCGGCACGCGGCGATCGGCTACAACCCGCGCAACGACGACCTGCGGCGCGACCCGCCCGTGCCACCGGTCGTGGTGCTCTACCACGAGTTCGCCCACGCCTACGATCTGATGACCGGCGGCTTGGACAACCGCGTCTACACCGGCGCCGACAACCCCGAGGTGCGCAACAGCGAACGCGTCGCGGTCGGCCTGCCGATCGACGACGACGGCGATCGGCGCACGCCGGATCGGCTCGCCGCCGGCCACCCGTACCCGTTGACCGAGAACGGCCTGCGGGCGGAGCTCAACCTGCCGCTGCGCACCCGCTACTGACGTCCGCGTACCGTCACGCCGGGCCAGGTCGGCGGCGGCCGAGCCGGGTTCGCCGCTCGGTGTTCCACCCACCGGTACGGTTACCAACGGGTAGGGCGTTGATGTGGCACGGTACGACGAAAGGACGGCGGGAGGTAGGGTGCGCGGCGGCTTGCCGTGATCCGAAGGTCGACATAAGTTCGCGGGGACGACGACAGGGGTGGCGGGTGATGAGCGCGGATCTGCCGTTCATGAGCCGCTACGCGGTGCTGGTCGATGTCGGATACCTCTATGCCGCCGCCGGCGAGGCGCTGCTCGGGTCGGCGGCCCGGCACGAGTACCGGGTCGATGCCGAAGGCCTGATCAAGTCGATGATGGAGCATGCCGCCCACCGTTACCGGGGCGAGCTGCTGCGGGTCTACTGGTTTGACGCCGCCCGTGACCGGGTGCCCACGGTCGACCAGCGGGTGATCGCCCAGTTGCCGTGGGTCAAGCTGCGGCTGGGCAACCTCAACCAGCGTGGTCAGCAGAAGGGCGTGGACGCGCAGATCCGGGCCGACCTCGAGGCGCTGGCCCGGCACCGGGCGGTCACCGACGCCGTCCTCATCGCCGGCGACGAGGACATGGTGCCGGCGGTCGAGGCGGCTCAGGCGTACGGGGTGCGGGTGCACCTGTGGGGCGTCGAGCCCCCGTTCGGCACCAACCAGGCCGAACGCCTGGTCTGGGAGGCCGACACGGTGGAGACGCTGGAGCCGGCCGCGCTCAAGCCGTTCTTCGCCCCGGACACCACCCGGGCCACCACCGCGGCGACGAGTTCCACCCCGGCCGTCGCCCCAACCCCGGCCGACATCTTCGCCCGGGTGCGGCCCCGCCCGTCCAGCCGGCAGATGCCGATGCTCATGCCCGCGCTCGACCGGGACATGGTCGCCGATGTCGGCGCCTGGGTGGCCCAGAAGTGGATCCTCACCCGGGGCCGCGAGCACGTGGGCGACCTGCTGCCCGGACCGTTCCTGCCGGTGGTCATCGACAAGGAGCTGCTGGTCGAGGCCGAAAAAGAGCTACGGCTCTCGCTCCGCGCCCACAAGGAGGCCCGGGTCTGGCTGCGGGACGGCTTCTGGGAGCGCGTCCACCGCGAGTTCCCCGACTCGCCTTAGCCGCCGGCCTGGCGGCCCCGCCGGGACAGTGAGTCCAACGCCACCGCGCCGAGCAGCACGGCGGCCGTGATCATGTAGCGCACCTCGGTGTCGAGCTGCAGCAGCAGCATGCCGGACTGGATCGAGCCGAGCACCAGCATGCCGAGCAGGGCCGAGTAGGTGGTGCCCCGCCCGCCGAACAGGCTCGTGCCGCCGATCACCGCCGCGGCGATAGCCATGAGCAGCACGTCGCCGCCGCCAGAGCTCTGCCCGACCGCGTAGCTGCGGGAGGCGGCGAGGATGCCGCCGGCGGCCGCCAGGGTCGAGCAGAGCGCGAAGACCGAGATCCGCAGCCGGGTCACCCGGATGCCGGCCCGGCGCGCGGCTTCGGCGTTGCCGCCGACGGCGAAGATGCCGCGGCCGTAGCGGGTCCGTCGCAGGACCAGGTCCAGCCCGACCGCCACACCGACGACCACCACCAGGGCCACCGGTACACCGCGGTACGCGCCGAGCACGGCCACGCAGATGAGCACGCCGGCGCCGAGCGCACCCACCCGGACCGCCGTGCGCACCGGCGAGGGCACGGCCAGCCCGGCCGCGCTGCGCCGGCGGCGTTGCCAGAGCGTGGCTGCGCCGTACGCGAGGATCACCGCCGCACCGAGCGACCAGCCCAGGGCCGGGGCGAGGTCGGTGTGGGTGAGCCGGCCGACGAAGCTCTCGTACGGAATGTTGATCGTGCCCTCGTCCCCAAGCAGCCACAGCTGCAGGCCCTGCCAGCCGACGAACCCGGCCAGGGTGACCACGAACGAGAGCACACCGAGCCGGGCCCCGATCGTGCCGTGCACCGTCCCGATCGCGGCGCCGAGCGCGAGCGCGCCCAGCAACCCCAGCCACTCGGGCAGACCGTTGCGCACGGTGAGAACGGCCAGCGCCGCTCCGGCCACCCCGGAGACCGAGCCGGCCGAGAGGTCGTACTCGCCGAGCAGCAACACCAGCACGATGCCCACCGCGATCATGGCCGGGGCCGCGTTCTGCAGGACGAGGAAGTAGAGGTTCTGGGCGGTGAGGAATCGGTCGTTGAGCGACTGGAAGACGACGCAGATCACGACCAGGCCGGCGACGACCGGCCAGGCTCCCAACTCGCCGCTACGCAGCCGCCGGCCCACCGCCAGGGTGGTCGCGGCGGTGGTGGACGCGGCCGTGGTGGACGCGGCCGTGGTCGTCACTGCGGCCCCGGCGCGTCCCAGGGACGCCAGTCGTCCCACCCGGCCGGCCGCCGCTCGTTTCCGGTCCGCTCGTTTCCGGTCCGCTCGTCGCGGTCCCAGCCGCCGGTGATGCGCAGGCGCAGGGCGCCGGTTGAGTCGCGGGCCGCCTCGTCCCGGGTGCCGGGCCGGGTCCGCACCGCCTCGGCGGCACCGGTGATGGCCCGCACGATCTGGTCCGGCGTGGTCTGGCTCATCACGTACTCGCCAGCCGTGCGCCCGAGCCGCAGCACCGCCACCCGGTCGGCCACGGCCTTGACGTCGGCGAGGTTGTGGCTGATCAGCAGGACGCCGTGGCCGCGGTCGCGCAGCCGCTCGATGAGGTCGAGCACCTGCGCGGTCTGGGCCACGCCGAGGGCGGCGGTGGGCTCGTCGAGCAGCACGACCTTCGGTTCGCCCAGCAGCGAACGGGCGATCGCCACCGACTGGCGCTGGCCGCCGGAGAGCGTGGCGAGTGGAACCCGGACGCTGTGCAGTCGCACCGCCAGCGTGCCGAGCAGCTCGATCGCCCGGCGCTCCATGGCCACCTCGTCGAGCATGCCGTGGCGGGTCAGCTCGTGGCCGAGAAAGAGGTTGGCCACCACGTCGAGGTCCTCGCAGAGCGAGAGATCCTGGTAGATCGCGGCGATGCCGAGCGCGGCCGCGTCGGCTGGGCTGCCGATGCCGACCCGCCGGCCCTCCCAACGGATCTCGCCGGAGTCGGCCGGGTGCACCCCGGCGATCACCTTGAGCAGGGTGGACTTGCCCGCTCCGTTGTCGCCGACAAGCGCAACCACCTCGCCCGGGTGGATCTGCAGCGAGGCATCGGAGAGTGCCTGCACCGCCCCGAAGCGCTTGGCGACGCCCGCGAGCGACAGGATCGGTGTCACGTCC
>JBLNGJ010000383.1:0-7045 GCA_050264675.1 Micromonosporaceae bacterium | reverse complement strand
CCGGCTGCAGGCGCTCAAGGACGCGTACCACCCCTTCGCCCCCGAGGCTGACCTGCGCAGCATCACCGTGCCGGACCGGGCCGAACGTCAGGCCGCCCGGGAGCGCCTCGAACACGAACTGGACGCGATGGCCGTCGCGGCAAACTTCACCCCGATCGACCCGAGCGAGTTCGAGCGGGCCATGAGTGGGCACTCCCTGCTGAAAGTGCGGCTCGCGGTGGACCTCGACGTGGTCGACAAAGTCATGTTCTTCCGCCGGGGCGAATCGGTTCGCACCCGCGAGATCCCGGTCTGGTTCGGCCTGCGCCGGCGCGAGGTCACCTTCACCAACTATTCGCGCGTGCTCGTCTACGCGACGTTCAAGGAGGCCGATGCCTTTCCCGACGCCCAGCGGCTGCCATTTCCGCCCGGATCGGTCATCATCAAGCTCTTCCAGAACGTGCCCCGCGATGACCTGGAGATGGTGCTGCCGAACGTGCAGGTCCGGATGCGGCGCATCGACAAGCTGCTCATCGGTGTCCCGGCCCTGATCTCCGGCGTCGTGGTGCTGGTCACGAAGCTGTTCACCACGCTGGGCCTGCTCTTCCTGTTGCTGGCCTTCTGGATCGGGCTCTCTGACGAGCCGGTCACGCTCAACCAGGCCACGCTGATCTCGGCCGGGGCGGGAATCATCGCGTTCGGTGCCTTCCTGGTGCGCCAGGTGACCAAGTTCAAGAACCGGAAGATCCTGTTCATGAAGGCGCTCTCGGAGAACCTCTACTTCCGCAACCTGGACAACGACGCCGGAGTGTTTCATCACCTCCTCGACGCGGCCGAGGAGGCCGAGCTCACCGAGGCCCTGCTCGCCTACCACTTCGTGCGATGCGCGCCCGACCCGATCAGCCCGGCCGAGCTGGATCGGCGCGTCGAGGAGTGGCTGGCTCAGCGGTGGGACGCCACGATGGACTTCGAGGTCGAGGACGGCCTACGCAAGTTGCGCGAGCTGAGCCTGGTCAATGAGGACGGCACCGGCCGGCTGAGCGCGATCGGGCTGCCCGAGGCCCGGCAGCGGCTGGACCAGATCTGGGACGACATCTTCACCGAGCCTGACCCACTCGCCCCGGTACGACTTGAGCAGGTGCGACACGGTTGAGCAGGTGCGACACGGCTGAGCCGGCGCCGGCCTGGTGGCAGTCGGCTGACCCCCGGGCCGGCACCGGTAGCCTTCGACTGTGAGGGGCCACGACGCGGTCGTGGTCGGCTCCGGGCCCAACGGGCTCGTCGCGGCGAACCTGCTCGCCGACGCCGGCTGGCACGTGGTCGTCCTGGAGGCGGCCGGCGAACCGGGCGGTGCCGTGCGATCGGCCGTCATCACCGCGCCCGGCTACGTCAGCGACCTGTGCAGCGCTTTTTATCCGCTCGCCGGCCCGCCGTCGCCGCTGGCCGCGCTCGGCCTGGAGGACGTGGGACTGCAATGGCGGCACGCGCCGAACGTGCTCTCCCACCTGACGCCGGCCGGTGACGTGGTGACGCTGTCGCGCGATCCGGAGGCGACGGCCGACTCGGTCGAGCGGTATGCCCGCGGCGACGGGCAGCGCTGGCGCGCCGCGTACGCGGAGTGGCTGCGCGTGGGACCACCCCTGCTGCGGGCGCTCTTCACCCCCTTCCCGCCGGTGCGTCCGAGCTGGGAGCTCCTCCGCACGGCGGGGCTCGGTGACTCGTTGCGGCTACTGCGCCGGATGCTGATGCCGGTCCGGTCGTTGGGCCAGGAGCTGTTCGACGGCGCCGGGTCACGGTTGCTGCTCACCGGGTGTGCCCTGCACGTCGACCTCACGCCGGACGCCGCGCTCGGTGGCGGCTACGGCTGGCTGCTCGCGATGCTGGCTCAACAGCGCGGCTTTCCGGTTCCGGCCGGCGGTGCCGGTGCGCTCACCGCGGCGCTGGTGACCAGGCTGCGCCAGCGCGGTGGTGAGGTGCACTGCGCGGCCCGGGTGACCCGGGTCGAGGTCCAGGCCGGTGTGGCGCGCGCCGTGCGTACCGCTGACGGGCGCCGCTGGCCCGCTCACCGCGCCGTCATCGCCGACGTGGCGGCGCCCGCGCTCTACCGCGACCTGCTCGGCCCGGACGTGGTACCAGCCCGGTTGCTCGAGGACATCGCCCGGTTCAGCTTCGACAGCGCCACCCTCAAGGTGGATTGGGCGCTCGCGCGGCCGCTGCCCTGGCGCGCCGAGGGTGTGGCCGGCTCGGGCACCGTCCACCTGGGCGCCGACCTGGCCGGGCTCAGCCGCTACGCCGCCGACCTGGCTGGTGACACCGTGCCGGCCCAGCCGTTTCTCATCTGTGGCCAGATGACGACCGCCGACCCGGACCGGTCGCCACCGGGCACCGAGTCGCTGTGGGCCTACACCCACCTGCCCCAGCGCCGGGACTGGTCCGACCCGGTGGTGGCCGGCGTGGCGGCGGCCCTGGAGGACGCGCTGGAGCGGCAAGCGCCTGGCTTTCGGGACTCCATCGTGGCCCGTCGGGTCACCGGCCCGGGGCAACTGGAGGCGGAGAACGCCAACCTCGTTGGCGGTGCGCTAGGGGGTGGCACCGCCGCCATCCACCAACAGCTGGTTTTCCGCCCGGTGCCCGGCCTGGGCCGCGCCGATACACCGGTGGACGGCCTCTTTCTCGCCAGCGCCGGCGCCCATCCCGGCGGCGCGGTGCACGGCGGCCCGGGCGCGAACGCGGCGCGGGCCGCCCTGGCCCGGCGCGCGCGTGTGGGCGGCTGGCTCTACGGCGCCGGCATGCGCGCGCTACACGGCCGCCTCTACCGGCGCTAGTGCAGTGTTCGACTGTGTCGATACATGCAAAATCATAATCTTATGAATTCGTAGTATCGACGCCGCTGCGGCCACCTACCGTGAGGTCATGTCGGCCGAGTCCCGGGTGACCCAGGCGGGCACGGCTGGGGCTCGCCGGATGGTGCTGCCGCTCGTGCTGGCGCAGTTCATCGCGAGCTACGCCGGCACGAACATGAACGTGGCGATCAGCACCATCGCCGAGGACATCGGCACCAGCGTGCGCGGCATGCAGACCACCATCACGCTGTTCACGCTCACGATGGCTTCGCTGATGATCACCGGCAGCAAGCTGACCGACATCTGGGGTCGCAAGGTCTGCTTCCTCGCCGGCCTGATCATCTACGGGTCGGGGGCCATCCTGGCGGCGGCGGCCCAGGGCGTCGGCCTGATGGTCGTGGGCTACTCATTGCTCGAGGGCGTGGGTTCGGCGCTGATGATCCCGCCGATCTACATTCTGATCACGGTCGCCTTCACCGACACCCGCTCCCGGGCCCGCTACTTCGGCGCGGTCAGCGGCGCCGCCGGTCTGGGTGCGGCGGCCGGGCCGCTGATCGGCGGCCTCATCACCAGCAGCATCAGCTGGCGGGCGTCATTCGGGTTCCAGATACTGGTGGTCGCCGTAATAATCGTGCTCGCCCGCGGGATCGCCGACCCGCCGCGCACCGGCCCGGCGCCCAGCTTCGATGTGCTCGGCGCCGTGCTCTCGGCGGCCGGCCTGTTCTTCATCGTGCTGGGCATCCTGCAGTCCTCCACCTACGGCTGGCTCAAGTCCCGGGAAGACTTCACCATCGGCGGCACGGTGGTCATCCCCGCCGGCGGCCTGTCTCCGGTCTGGGTCTTCGTCGCCATCGGCGCGGCGATCCTGCTCTGGTTCTTCTGGCACATCCGGTCGCGGGAGGCGTCGGGTCGGGAGCCGCTCATTCCGATCCGGCTCTTCCACAACCGGACGTCCAACCTGGGCTTGACCACCCAGACCATCCAGTGGCTCATCATGCAGGGATCGTTCTTCGTCATCTCGGTATTCCTGCAACAGATCCGCGGCTACAACGCGATCCAGACCGGCCTGATGCTCACGCCCGCGACCATCGGCATCCTGGCCGCATCGGCCGCCGCACCGCGCCAGGCGCGCCGGCGAACCCAGCGATGGCTGATCCGGGCCGGGTTCATCGTCACGACCATCGGCATGGTGGTCTTCCTCGCCCTGGTACGCGACGACTCGAGCATCGCCAGCTTCGTGCCCGGGTTGCTGCTGATGGGCGCCGGCCTCGGCGTCATGCTCACGTCGTCGGTGAACGTGGTGCAGTCCAGCTTCCCCGAGCCCGATCAGGCGGACATCTCCGGCCTGTCCCGCA
Organism: Micromonosporaceae bacterium; assembly: GCA_050264675.1. GTDB lineage: Bacteria > Actinomycetota > Actinomycetes > Mycobacteriales > Micromonosporaceae > JBLNGJ01. The sequence continues at coordinate 2,868 of JBLNGJ010000383.1, read as the reverse complement.
GCGTGTCCAACCTGGGTTCGTCACTCGGCACCGCCCTGGCCGGATCGATCCTGGTGGCCGCATCGCGCCCGGGCGGGCGGCCGTTCGCCGTCTCGCTCACCGTCCTGGTGGTGATCTCGTTGATCGGCCTCGTCGCGGCCCTACTCTTGCCCCGCCAGCCCCCGTCCGGTTGACCGACCGCCGCGCGGCCGAGTGCTTCGCCGAGGACGGAGCAGTCATCGGCTTCGACGGCAGCGAACACCGGGGCCGGGCCACCATCGCCGAACAGACGCGGCAGATCTTCGCCGGCCACGCCACCGGCGCCCACGTCGGAAAGGTTCGCGCGGTGCGGCGTCTGGGCGCCACCGCGGCCGTGCTGCAGGCGGTCGCCGGGGTCGTGCCGGCCGGGCAGAAACGAACTGAACCCGATGCTCCACAGTGTCCAGTCGCTCCTGGCCGAGCGGAGCGACGGCGAGTGGCAGATCGCGCTCTACCAGAACACGCCGGCCGCCTATCACGGCCGGCCCGAGCGCGGTCGAGCCTTGACCGAAGAGCTGGTCCCACTGACGGCCACGCTCGGTCAGGCCAGCACCTCGTAACGGACGTTGACCAGCCCGCCCTGCGGGTCGGCGATGGCCGTAAACGCGCCGACCGAGAGGTTAAGGCACCGGCCGGCGGCCGACTGAGCCCGGCCGGCGATTTGCACCACAGTGGACAGTCCATTAGTGACGTTCGTAACCCGCACGTGCGACCCGACCGCCAGCACCCGATAGGCCGAGGCGGTCGAACTCACCGCGATGTCACTCGCAATCCGGGATCCGCCGAACCACGAGGCGACGCACACGGCGCCGGACCGACTCGAGACCGCGGCCGGCGCCGGGTCGGGCCGCTGGGCGGGTACCGTGTCCGGGCCGAAGACCAGGGACCCATCCGGTGACGTGGCGCCGGATCCCAGGTCGTCGAGCAGCAAATCGTCGGGCGCGATGACGGCCGACCCGGCGCCGGTCGCGACCGGCCGCTGCGGGCCCAACCGCAGGGCGACGCCGCTGCCCCCGATGACCAGGCCGACAACGAGCACGGCCACGGCGGCGACCAGCTGCCCGGTAAAGCCGCGCCCGAGCGAGCGGGGCGCCGCGTGTCGGGGTTGATAGCCGCCGTAGGTGAGGACGTGGCGGCCGATGTAGTTGGCCACGGAGATGCCCTTCATCGGGGACAGGTGAGGCTCGCGGCCGAGGAAGGCCGAGCGGAGCCGGTGCAGTCTCCGTCCTTTGAGGAGTTGTCCTCAGAGGACGCTAGCCGACTGTACTGCGTCGGCCGAGCATAAGCGAGGCCAGGCCGACCCCCACGGCCGCCAGGCCAACCTGGATGGCCAGCTCGACCCAGTCAACACCGCCGGTGTCGGCCACTGCGAACTGCCGCGCGATCACCGTGCCGAGCAGGGCGGCTCCGACTCCAATCAGGACCGTGAGCAGGATGCCGATGCGCTGACGGCCGGGCAGGACGAGCCGCCCGAGCACGCCAACGACAATGCCGATGAGGATGGCGCTGATGATGCTGGTCGCCGTCACGGCTCCTCCCCTCCAGGAGAAACTTCACGTGCATCCGGCCAGTTACCCGGCGTCGAGAAACCAAAACGCGCCACCGGGCGTATGCGCCGGGTTCCGGGCGGTAGCCGTCCAGCTTGTCCAGACATGTCAGAAACACCGGGAGGTAGAGTTCACGTTCGCCGGGCGAAATCCTTGCACGAGCCTCTACGCCGCTCGTCCAATAGGTCGCATTCCTTGAATTTTGCCCGCGCTCACGACAGCGGGCACCGGTTCTAAGCGGGCGGTGCGTCGGTGCCGGATGGTTGCACGTTGAGGAACTCACCCAAGCCGGTCAGGTCGCAGATCACCCGGCGCAGGCTGCTGTTCAGGTTCACCAGCCGGAACTGCCATCCGGCCTCGGCGCAGCTCTTACGCAGCTGAACCAGGCCATTGATGCCCGCCGAGTCGCAGAAGCCGACACCGGACAGGTCGACCGTGAGCAGGGCCGCCGGACCACGCAACTGCTGGCGACCGGTCTCGACCAGAGTGCCGGTGCTGGACATATCGAGCTCGCCAGTCACCTGAAGGACTGGTCCGTTGCTGTCGCGGGAAACCTGCACGGCCAACGGGGTCCCGGTGCCGTTCTCGGTCATGGCCCCAGACTAATCGGCACCCACCCGCGCCGGCAGTTCGATCTCCATGACCAGGCGCAGGCCATGCCGGCCGGACTCGAGGTGCACCGCGTCGCAGGAGCGGGAGACCAACCACAAGCCGCGGCCGCCGAGCGCCGGCGGCGGGGGCAACTGCGTGGGCAGTGCAAACGGCGTGGTCGGGCGGCGGTCCTCGACGGAGGCGATGAGACGGCGCCCGGTGCGGGCGAGCGCGAGGTCGCCGGAGCCGCCGCCGTGCATGATCGCATTGATGAGGCCTTCGTTGATGGCAAAGGTGAAGTCGTCGGCGCGGTCTTCGTTCAAGCCGGCCGAAATCAACTGCCGGCGCACGTCGTGGCGCGTGTCGCGCAACGAGGCCTCGTCGAACCGCCGGTGCAGCAGTACCTCGACGCCACCGTCGCGCGCCGCGCCTGCGCCGGTCATGAACCCATCCTCTCCAGCCCGCGCCGCCGCCCACCGATCGACCAGGACGATCAACCAACGCGGTCGGCCACACGGACGGCCACGCCTGATTGTACGGAAATCGCGCACGACCGCAGTCGATTGCTACGCGCCCACCGCCGCCGGGCCGCGTCACGCGCGCTGCCCGCCGACTCGACGGTGTTGGCTTCCTGACTGCGCCCGGGCGCGTCGACTTCTACCCTGCCGATCATGCTGCGCCCGTGATCGAGCACGTCACTCGTCACACCACT
>JBLNGJ010000382.1:0-3303 GCA_050264675.1 Micromonosporaceae bacterium | reverse complement strand
GCCGGGGCTGGACATCATCTGCGGCAGCGACGACGTGGTGCTGGAACTGGCGATTGCCGGGGCGCCCGGCTGGATCGCCGGCATCCCCAACGCGCTGCCGGCGCAGTGCGCCGCGCTGTGGCAGGCGGCCCGCGCCGGCGACCTGGCCGCGGCGGTGCCCGCGTACCGCCGGTTGCACCCGCTGCTGCGGTGGGACGCCCGCACCGAGTTCGTTCAGGCGATCAAGCTGGCGATGGACCTGTCCGGCCGCTATGGCGGTGCCTGCCGCCCGCCCCGCGGTCCGCTCAGCGACGAGCAGGCGGCCGTGGTACGGGCGGCGACCGAGCTTGCGCTTGGGGCCTGAGCGTGCGCGCGCGGCGCGTGCTGCACGCGGTCGACTCGCACACCGAGGGCATGCCCACCCGGGTGATCACCGGTGGGGTCGGCGTGATTCCCGGCGCCAGCATGGCCGAGCGCCGCACGTACTTCCTTGAGCACCTCGACGACCTGCGGACGCTGCTCATGTTCGAGCCCCGCGGGCACTCGGCCATGTCCGGCGCCATCCTGCAGCCGGCCACCCGGCCCGACGCCGACTTCGGTGTGCTCTTCATCGAGGTCTCCGGGTGCCTGCCGATGTGTGGGCACGGCACCATGGGCGTGGCCACCGTGCTGGTCGAGACCGGCATGGTGCCGGTGACCACACCGCTCACCACGGTCCGGTTGGAGGTGCCGGCCGGTCTGGTCATCGCCGAGGTCGCCGTGCGGGAGGACGGCGCGGCGGTCGGGGTCACCATCCGCAACGTGGCCTCGTTCCCGGTTGAGTACGACGCCAAGGTCGAGGTGGCCAGCTTCGGCGAAGTGCGCTACGACCTCGCCTTCGGCGGCAACTTCTACGCCTTCGTCGAACTGGCGGAGCTTGGGCTGCCGTTCGAGCGCACGGCCGCGCCCCGGTTGCTCGAGGCCGGTCTGTCCATCATGGATGCCATCAACCGGGTGAACCGGCCGGTGCACCCGGAGGACCCGCGCATCGCCGGTTGCCACCACGTCTACCTCGCCGCGCCCGGTTCGGACGCCCGCCACTCCCGCCACGCCATGGCGATCCACCCCGGCTGGTTCGACCGCTCGCCATGCGGCACCGGCACCTCGGCCCGGATGGCCCAGCTGTGGGGTCGGGGCGAGCTCGGGCTGGACACCGACTTCCGCAACGAGTCCTACCTCGGCCGGCACTTCATCGGCCGCCTCGTCGAGGAGGCCACGGTGGGCGGGCGGCCCGCGGTGGTGCCCACCGTGACCGGACGGGCCTGGATCACCGGCACGGCCCAGTATCTGCTCGACCCCGAGGACCCGTTCCCAGCCGGCTTCCTGCTGTGACCCGTTCTGCGGGGTCGCCGCCTCGCCAGGCCGATGTGGTGGTGGTCGGCGCCGGCATCGTCGGCGCGGCCTGCGCGTATTACCTCGCGGCCGCGGGACTGGGCGTGTGCGTGCTCGACCGCGGACCCGTCGCGGGTGGCACCACCGGCGGCGGCGAGGGCAACCTGCTCGCCTCGGACAAGGCACCCGGCCCGGAGCTCGACCTCATCCTCCGTTCGCTGCAGCTCTGGCGAGAGCTCGGCGAGGTGCTCGGCGCCGACACGATCGAGCTGGAGCCCAAGGGTGGGCTCGTCGTAGCGGCCTCGGCGGCCGGCCTGGACGGCCTGCGCGAGCTGGCGGCGAGCCAGCGCCAGCTCGGCGTCACCGCCATCGAGGTCGTCGCCGACGACCTCACCGGGCACGAGCCGGCGCTGGCCCCGGGTCTGGCCGGTGGCGTGTACTACCCGCAGGACATGCAGGTGCAGCCGATGCTCGCCGCGACCCACCTGCTCCGCACGGCACTGCGCCGGCCCAATGTGCGCTTTCACCGCGCCACGGTCACCGGGCTGCACCGGGGCCGGGACGGTCGGCTGGCCGCGGTGCAGACCGACGCCGGACCGGTCGCCACCGCCGCCGTGGTCAACGCCAGCGGCACCTGGGCGGGTGAGCTCTCGGCCCGGTTCGGTGCGCCGGTGCCGATCAGCCCGCGGCGCGGGTTCATCCTCGTCACCGAGCCGTTGCCGCCCACCGTGCGGCACAAGGTCTACGCCGCCGAATACGTCGCCAACATCGCCAGCGATGCCACGGATGCGCAGACCTCGGCCGTGGTCGAGGCAACCCGGGCCGGCACCGTCCTCATCGGAGCCAGCCGGGAACGGGTCGGTTTCGACGACCGGTTCGCGCTGCCGGTGCTGCGCCGGCTCGCCGCCCAGGCCGTCGCGCTCTTCCCGGTGCTCGCCGGCGTGCACGCGATCCGGACCTACCGCGGGTTCCGGCCCTACTCGCCCGATCACCTGCCGGTGATCGGGCCCGACCCCCGAGTGCCGGGGCTGCTCCACGCGTGCGGGCACGAGGGCGCCGGCATCGGCCTCGCCCCGGCCACCGGCGAGCTCATCGCCTCGTTTCTCACCGGCGCCGCGCCGGCCGTCGACCCGGAACCGTTGCGGCCGGGACGCTTCGCCGCCGTGGTCGGGTAGGCGTCCGGTGGTGGACTCGTTTGACTACGACGGGCGACCGATCCCGTGCCAGCCGGGGCAGACGGTCGCCGCCGCGCTCTGGGCGGCCGGCGTACGGGCCTGGCGGCGGACCCGCGTGGCCGGCGCGCCCCGCGGGCTTTTCTGCGGGATCGGCGCGTGTTACGACTGCCTGGCCACGATCGACGGGGAGGGTGGGCAGCGGACCTGCCTCACCCAGGCCCGCGCCGGGCTGGACGTGACGAGCGCGGCCAGGTCTATCGGGCCGGCCGGATCTTTCGGGCCGGCCGGGTCTTTCGTACCTGATGGGTCGCCCGCGCCGGCCGGCTCCACCCCGCCGGCCGCCGGGGCCTATGACGTCGCCGTGATCGGGGCCGGACCGGCCGGCCTCGCCGCCGCCGCGACCGCCGCGCTCGGCGGCTGCCGGGTCGCCCTGCTCGATGCCGCACCCCGCGCCGGCGGCCAGTTCTGGCGCCACCGCGACGCCCGCGCCGACCACGCCGCGAGCGGGCAGCGGGACTGGGCGGTGTTCCAGGGCCTGTCCTCCATCGTGGAGGATCGGGTCGACCACCTGACCGAGGCGACGGTGTGGTTCGTGGAGCCGGGTTTCACGGTGCACGCCCGCCGCACCGGCGGTTCGATGGCGGCGATCCGGGCCGAGCGGCTCGTCGTTGCCACCGGGGCCCACGACCGGACGGTGCCGTTCCCCGGCTGGGAGCTGCCCGGCGTGGTCACCCCGGGCGGTGCGCAGGCGCTGCTCAAGGGCTCCGGCGTGGTGGTC
>JBLNGJ010000381.1:0-7947 GCA_050264675.1 Micromonosporaceae bacterium | reverse complement strand
AACCCTGGCGGCGGATCACCACGCCCTGGAAGATCTGGACCCGGGACCGGTTGCCTTCTACGACCCGTGCGTGCACCTTGAGTGTGTCGCCCGCCCGGAAGTCCGGGATGTCGGTCCGCTGCGACTGGGCATCCAGGGCATCGAGGGTGTTCATGACGCGCTTCCTCGGTTCATCGGGCACGCCTCTCGGCGCGCGGTCTTTGGTGAGGTCGGCTGGCGCAGACGCTGCCGGGAAACATGGCTGACGTGGCTGGCGCTGCGGTGCTCGCTTCGCTCGCCCCTCGCGCTCGGCTACTACTGTGCCATACCGTTCGGTCGGGGAGAAACTGAGGCCTCGTTCCGCTCGCCCGCCTCGCGACTCACGCCCCACTCCGGTCGGGGCGATCGAGCTGTGGCCGATCCCGCGCCGCGAGCAGGTCGGGGCGGCGTTCGGCGGTACGCAGCAGGGCCTGCTCGCGCCGCCAGCGCGCGATGCGACCGTGGTCACCCGAGCGCAGCACGTCCGGCACCGCCCGCCCCCGCCAGGTGGCCGGCTTGGTGTAGACCGGCGCCTCGAGCAGACCGTCCACGTGCGACTCCTCGGCGAGTGAGTCGGCGTTGCCGAGCACCCCGGGCAGCAGCCGGACCACCGCCTCGAGCAGCACCAGGGTCGCCACCTCGCCCCCGAAGAGCACGTAGTCGCCGATCGAGATCTCGGTGACCGGCACCCGGGTGGCCGCCTCGTCGAGCACCCGCTGGTCGATGCCCTCGTACCGGCCGCAGGCGATCACCAGGTGCGACTGGGCGGCCAGCTCGTGCGCCCTGGCCTGGCTGAAGAGCTCGCCGGCCGGCGTCGGCACCACCAGCCGCGCCGCGACCTCCGCTGGGCTCGGCAGCAGCGCGTCGAGGGCCTCGCCCCACGGCTCGGGCCGCATCACCATGCCCGGCCCGCCACCGTAGGGGGTGTCGTCGACCGTGCGGTGCACGTCGTGGGTCCAGTCCCTCAGGTCGTACACGTTGATCTCGACCTGCCGGCTGGCCCGGGCCCGACCGATCAGCGAGAGGTCCAGCGGCGCCAGGTACTCCGGAAAGATCGTGACGATGTCGATCCGCACGCCGAACCTCCGCACGCTGCCTAGGGCAGATCTTGGACTAGAGGTCGAGCAGGCCGCCGGGGGGTGTGAGCACCACGCGACCGCCGGCCAGGTCGACCTCCGGGACGATCGCCTTGACGAACGGGACCAGGGCGGTGCCTCCGTCGAGGCGACGCAGCACCAGCAGATCGCTGGCCGGCGCGTGCTCCACCCGCACCACGTCGCCCAGCGCCTCACCCTGGGGCGTCACCGCACGCAGGCCGATCAGCTGGTGGTCGTTGAACTCGTCCGGATCGCTCGGCGGCGGCAGGTCACCGGCGTCGACGCACAGGTTCACCCCGCGCAGCTCTTCGGCCTCACCGCGGTCGGCCAGCCCCTCGAACGCCACGATGAGGCGCCCCTGATGCGGGCGGGCGGCCGCCACGGTCAGTGTGCCGGCACCGCCACCCGGGTCGGTGTTGAGCACCGCCCCGGGGGCGAACCGCTCGGCCGGCTGATCGGTGCGCACGTCCACGAGCACCTCGCCGCGGATGCCGTGGGCACGCACGATCACGCCGACCACGAGCAGCATGGTCGCCGGCCGTCAGTACACGTCGACGATGTCGACGCGCACCCCGCGGCCGCCGATGGAGGTGATCACCTGACGCAGGGCCTTGGCCGTGCGGCCGCCGCGGCCGATCACGGTGCCCAGGTCGTCGGGGTGCACCCGCACCTCGAGACGCTGACCCCGGCGGCCGTCGACCATGCGCACCCGGACGTCGTCCGGATGCTCCACGATGCCCTTGATCAGGTGCTCCAACGCGGGCCGCAGCGCGCCGCCGTCAGACCTGCGCGTCGGCCCCGGCACCACTGTTCTCCTCACCCGCCGCCTCGACCGAACCCGCGGCATCGGCCGCCGGTGGGGCCGGTGCCGGCTCGGCGCCGCCCGCTTCGGCGGCCACGGCCTCAGCCGGCGCCGCCGCTTCTGCCGGGGCCGCAGCTTCAGCCGGCGCGGCGGCCGTCGCCGCCTTCGCCGGGCGGGGCGGCGCTGCCTCGCGGCGGGCCTTGGTCTCGGCCTCGGCCAGGCCGGCGGCCGCGCGGGCCTGCGCCTCATAGGCCGCCGTGCGGTCGACCCGGGCCGGGGCGACCTTGAGCGGTTCGGCCGGCGGCGGCAGGCCCTTGAACTTCTGCCAGTCGCCGGTCTTGCTGAGAATCGCGATCACCGGCTCGCTCGGCTGGGCGCCGACGGAGAGCCAGTGCTGCACCCGCGCCGAGTTGACCTCGATCCGCGAGGGCTCCTCGCGCGGGTGGTAGAGGCCGAGTTGCTCGATGGCCCGACCGTCGCGCTTGGTGCGCGAGTCGGCGACCACGATGCGGTACTGAGGGTTGCGGATCTTGCCCATCCGCAGAAGCCGGATACGTACGGCCACTGTGTGCTCGCTCCTGAATTCATCGAAGCTGAGCCGCCTGACCGTCACCGTGGGGTTGGTGCGGCCCCGCTGCTCGGGGACTGGTCACACGCCCGGGTAGAGGGCTCGGACGCGTGCCGGATACCAGTGGACCATTCTGCCAGACCGATCCGTGCACACCGGCATCGACCCGGAAAAGGTCACACCCGCGGGTGGACGCGCCGGTGAAGGCTCGCCCGCCGGCCCCGCGCCCTTAGTAGGAGCGGGCCAGGTAGGCCACGAGATCGGGTTCGTCCTCGGAGTCGGGCACCGACCCGTCCGCCCGGGTCAGGCAGCGCACCGTGACGCCGACCTCGTTGGCCCGCCCCTCACCGGTCGGGCCGACCGTGGCCCAGGGCACCCGGGCCCAGCCGACCCCGGCCGCCTCGATCGCGTTGTCGAGGGTCGCCACGTCCTCGGTGTGCGCCCGGGCGAAGGCGAGGGCCTCGTCGTAGAGGGCCTGCTGGTCGGCCTCGAGCGCGCTGTGCACAGTGGACACAACCTCGGCCACCGGCACCAGCGCCTTGGTGCCCGACGTCCGTCGGGCCAGGCTCACGTTGCCGCCCGCCAGGTCACGCGGGCCGACCTCGACCCGCACCGGGATGCCCTTGAGCTCGGCATCGACCGCACGCCGCCCGTACGCCACATCCACCCGGTCATCGAAGCCGACCCGCACGCCGGCATCGCGCAGGGCGTCGCGAATCTTGACCGCCGCCGCGAGCACCCCGTCACCGTCCTTGACCACGGTGACCAGGACCTGCACCGGGGCCAGCCGGGGTGGCACCCGTAGGCCGTCGTCGTCGCCGTGCGCCATGATCAGCCCACCGACCATGCGGGTGGACGAACCCCACGAGGTGGTCCAGCACAACTCCTGGCGGCCCTCGGGTGAGAGATAGTCGATGTCGAACGCCCGGGCGAAGTTCTGCCCCAGCTCGTGGCTGGTGCCCATCTGCAGTGCCTTGGTGTCGCGCATCATCGCCTCGAGTGTGTAGGTGCGGGTCGCCCCGGCGAAGCGCTCGCGCAGCGTCTTGAGGCCCACCGTGACCGGGATCGCCAGCACGCTGACCATCACGTCCTCGTACGCCTCGTGCAAGATCTTGCGAGCGTACGCGCGAGCCTCCTCCTCGGTGGCGTGGGCCGTGTGACCCTCCTGCCAGAGGAACTCGGCGCTGCGCAGGAAGAGCCGGGTGCGCAGCTCCCAGCGCACCACGTTGGCCCACTGGTTGAGCAGCAGCGGAAGGTCGCGATAGGACTGGATCCACTTCGCCATGAACTCGCCGATCACCGTCTCGCTGGTCGGGCGGATCACGATCGGCTCGTCGAGCTGCTTGCCGCCGCCGTGGGTCACCACGGCCAGCTCCGGTGCGAAACCCTCCACGTGCTGGGCCTCGCGGCGCAGGTAGGACTCGGGGATGAAGAGCGGGAAGTACGCATTCTGCGCGCCGCACGCCTTGATGCGGGCGTCCATCTCGGCCACGATCCGCTCCCACAGCGCGTAGCCCACCGGCCGGATCACCTGCGATCCGCGCACCGGACCCGGCTCGGCCAGCTCGGCCTTGGCCACCACGTCCTGATACCAACGGGGGAAGTCCTCGGCCTGGGGGGTGAGCACGCGTGCCATGACCGCCCATCCTAGCCAGCGGTCAGCATGGCCAGCGCAGACGAGTCACTCTAAGATCCGGCCCCGCAGCACGATCCGGGCCGGCGAACGCACCACCCGCAGGTCCTGGCGCGGATCATCGTCATAGACCACGAGGTCGGCCAGGCCACCTTCGACCAGGCCGGGGAAGCCGAGCCACTCCCGCGCGCCCCAGGACGCCGCCCGGAGAACGTCCATCGTGGACAGGCCGGCCCGCTCATGCAGCGCCAGCATCTCCTCGCCGGCCAGACCGTGGCTGATGCCACCGCCGGCGTCGCTGCCAACGAAGATCGGTACGCCGGCCTCGTGCGCCGCCGCGACCACGCCCGGATGCCGGTCACGCAGGGCGAGCATGTGTCGCGCGTACCCAGGAAATTTCTCCTGCGCCCGCTCGGCGATGCCGCCGAAGGTGGCGACGTTGGCCATTGTCGGCACGAGCACGGTGCCGCGGCGGGCCATCTCGGCAATGTCCTCATCGGAGAGTCCGGTGCCGTGTTCGACCGAGTCGACGCCGGCCCGCACCAGCGCGGCCACCGACTCCTCGGCGAACGTGTGCACCGCCACCCGGGCCCCGGCGGCGTGGGCCACCGCCACCGCCTCGGCCATCACCGGCAACGCCCAGGCGGGGCCGAGATCACCGGTACGCCGGTCGAGCCAGTCGCCGACCAGCTTGACCCAGCCGTTGCCGGCGGCCGCCTGGCGCTTCGCCTCGGCCGCCAGCTCGTCGGCCGTCACCTCCACGCCGACATCGCGCAGGTAGCGGCGCACCGGGGCGAGGTGCCGCCCGGCCCGGGCCAGGCGCGGTCCCTCGGGGTCGTCGTCGAGCTCGGGGTACGGGTAGGGCGAGCCGGCGTCGCGCAGCGCGAGCACGCCTACGTCCCGGTTGACCGCGGCGAGCGACCGCGCCTCATCGACCGACTCGACCGGGGCGCCACCCGAGCGGATGCCGATATGGCAGTGCGCGTCGACCAGCCCGGGCAGGATGTAGCCGCGGTCGGCGATGGTCACCGCGTCGGGCAGCGGGGTCAGGCTGACCCGGTCACCGCTGAACCAGAGGTCGCGTACCTCGTCGTCGGGGAGCACGACCCCCCGCACATGCCCGGCCTCGGTCATCGGTCGGCTACTTCGGCGGGTTAGGCGCACGCTTGGTCAGCCGCGAGAAGTCCAGTCGGGGCGGGGTGAAGCCCTCCAACGCGGCCGGATCGAACGCGGCCGGATCGAGGCCGTTCGGGCCCAGGCCGCCCGGACCCGGCGGCAGCGCCGGCAGGCCGCCGGCCCGCGGACGGGCCCCGCCCTTGCCGCCCTTGCGCTTGTTCTTCGGCGACTTGGTGGCCTTGCGGCGCGCGCCCGGCAACCCCAGCATCCCAGGCATCTGCTTCATCATCTTCTGCGCTTCGGCGAACCGGTTGAGCAACTGGTTCACGTCCATGACCGTGACCCCCGAGCCGTTGGCGATGCGCAACCGGCGGGAGCCATTGATGACCTTTGGGTTGGTGCGCTCGCCCGGCGTCATCGAGCGGATGATCGCTGCGACCTTGTCGAAGTGGCTGTCGTCGAGTTCGGCGAGCTGGCCCTTGAGCTGGTTCATGCCCGGCATGAGCGCGAGCATGTTGGCGATCGGGCCCATCCGGCGGATGGCGACCAGCTGCTCGAGGAAGACATCGAGGGTGAACGTCTCGCCGCCGGTGAGCTTGGCGGTCATCCGTTCCTTCTGGTCCTCGTCGAAGGCCGCCTCGGCCTGCTCGATGAGGGTGAGCACGTCGCCCATGCCCAGGATGCGGCTGGCCATCCGGTCGGGGTGGAAGACGTCGAAGTCCTCGAGCTTCTCGCCGGTGGAGGCGAAGAGGATCGGCGCGCCGGTCACCTCGCGCACCGAGAGCGCGGCGCCGCCCCGGGCGTCACCGTCCAGCTTGGACAGCACCACGCCGGTGATGCCCACGCCGTCGCGGAAGGCCTCGGCGGTGGTCACCGCGTCCTGGCCGACCATCGCGTCGACCACGAAGAGCACCTCGTCGGGGCTGACCGCGTCGCGGATCCGCGCCGCCTGGTTCATCATCTCGGCGTCGATGCCGAGCCGGCCGGCCGTGTCGACGATCACGATGTCGCGCAGATGGCGGCGGGCGTGCTCGATCGAGTCGCGGGCGACCGCGACCGGGTCGCCGCCGGAGCGGTGGCCCTCGGCTCCGCCGACGGTGCCCGGATCGGGGGCGAAGACCTCGACCCCGGCCCGGCCGCCGAGCACCTGCAGCTGGTTGACCGCGTTGGGCCGCTGCAGGTCGGCCGCGACCAGCAGCGGCTGGTGACCGAGGCCCTTGAGGTGGCGGGCGAGCTTGCCGGCGAGCGTGGTCTTGCCCGAGCCCTGCAGGCCGGCGAGCATGATCACGGTGGGCGGGTGCTTGGCGAACTGCAGCCGGCGAGCCGCGCCGCCGAGTACGGCGACGAGCTCCTCGTGCACGATCTTGACGATCTGCTGGGCCGGGTTGAGCGCCTTGGCGACCTCGGCTCCGCGGGCCCGCTCCTTGAGCCGGGCGATGAACGCCTTGACCACCGGCAGTGCGACATCCGCCTCGAGCAGGGCGAGCCGGATCTCGCGGGCCGTCGCGTCGATGTCGGCGTCGGAGAGGCGACCTTTGCCGCGCAGCCTCGTGAAGATGTCGGAGAGCCGGTCACTCAGCGTGTCAAACACGGGGCGATGTCCTTTAGAATCGATTTGGGGCAAAAGTCGCGGTTGCGCGATCCCGATCGGGTCCATCCAGGGTAGCCGCCGCCCGACACCAGCACGGATAGCCGACACGGGGACGGTCAAAACCCTAACCAACCAGATACCCTGCGCTCTGTGTCCCGCCCCGCCGAGGCACACGGACTTCGCTATGCCCCCGGCCTCGATGGAATCCGTGCGCTCGCTGTCTTCGGCGTCTTCGCCTACCACCTCGGCACCACCAGCTCTTCGACGGTGCTGCCCGGCGGCTTCCTCGGCGTGGACCTGTTCTTCGTCCTCTCCGGCTACCTGATCACGAGCCTGCTCCTGGTCGAGGCGAGTGAGCGCGGCTCGATCTCGATCAAGCAGTTCTACCTCCGGCGGGCCCGCCGACTGCTGCCGGCGCTCTTCGCGCTGCTGCTCGTGGTCGGCGCGATCGGCGCGCTCTGGCTGCCTCAGCAGGCGGCCCGGCTGCGGGGTGATCTTGTCGCCGCGGTCACCTATGTGACCAACTGGTGGCTGATCCTGCAGAACGCCTCGTACTTCGGCGCCGGCGGCGACCGGCCGGCGCTGCTCACCCACCTCTGGTCGCTCGCGGTCGAGGAGCAGTACTACCTCATCTGGCCGCTCGTCCTGATCCTCTTCACCAAGCTGCGGGCGCCCCGCTGGCTCATGCTCGCCGTGCTGGTCCTGGCCATCGCCGGCTCGACCTTTCTCGCCGCCTTCCTCTACGACCCGTGGGTCGACCCGTCCCGGGTCTACTACGGCACCGACACCCGGGCCCTCGCACCCCTGTTCGGCGCCGCGGTCGCGGTCGCGATCCGCCCCTGGCGGCACCGGCGCCGGCTGAGCCCCGGCGTACGGTTCGGCCTGGACACGCTGGGCGTGCTCACCCTGCTCGCCCTGGCCGGCGTCGCCGCCGTGCTGCGCGACACCGACCCGCCGCTCTACCGGGGTGGCTTCCTGTGGATCGCCGCTCTCGGCGCGATCGTGGTCGGCGTCGCCGGGCACCCCGACACCAACCTCGGCGCGATCCTCGCCACCCAGCCGCTGCGCTGGCTCGGCGAGCGCTCGTACGCGATCTACCTCTGGCACTGGCCGGTCTGCGTG
>JBLNGJ010000380.1:0-10349 GCA_050264675.1 Micromonosporaceae bacterium | reverse complement strand
ACCGGAACCGCGCACCAATCATGAACTTGTGTTCATGATCTGCCGCGGGTGGCGTCCGTCACTTCATGATCGGCGGGCGGCGCGGAGCGCGAGCGCGGCGTCGAGCGCGGCCACCGTCGCCGACCAGCCCTTGTCCTCGGCCGAGTCGACAAACCCGGCCCGATCGTGGGCTTGCTCGAGCGTGTCCACGGTGAGCACGCCGTGCGCGACCGGGGTCGACTCGTCCAGCGACACCCGGCACAGGCCGTCGGTGACCGCCCGGCACACGTACTCGAAGTGTGCGGTCGCCCCACGGATCACCACGCCCAGTGCGACCACCGCGTCGCAGCGGCGGGCCAGGGCCTGGGCGAGCACCGGCAGCTCGACCGAGCCGGCCACCCGGGCCACCATCACCTCGGTTACGCCGCACGCCTTCGCCGCGGCGCTGGCCCGGTCGAGCATCTGGTCGACGAGCTCACCATGCCAGCGGGTGGCCACGATCCCCAGCGTGAGCCCGCTCGCCTCCACAATGGACAGCTCGGGCTCGCCGTAGCCGGCCATCAGGCCTGGCCCTCGACGATGCGGTCCAGATCTTCCAGCAGGTGACCCATCCGGTCGCGTTTGGTGCGCAGGTAGCGCACGTTCTCCGGGTGCGGGCGCACCGGCAACGGCTCCCGGCCGACGACGGTCAACCCGTACCCCTCCAGCCCGGCGCGCTTGGCCGGATTGTTGGTGAGCAGGCGCATCGTGCTGATGCCGAGTTCGGCGAGGATCTGCGCGCCGGTGCCGTAGTCGCGCGCGTCGGCCGGCAGGCCCAGCTCGAGGTTGGCATCGACGGTGTCCCGACCCTGGTCCTGCAGCTGGTAGGCCTGCAGCTTGTGCATGAGCCCGATGCCGCGCCCCTCATGGCCGCGCACGTAGAGGACCACCCCCCGCCCCTCGTCGGCCACCCGCTGCAGCGCCGCCTCCAGCTGCGGCCCGCAGTCGCAGCGCAGCGACCCGAGCACGTCACCGGTGAGGCACTCCGAGTGCACCCGGACCAGCACGTCGCGGCCGTCGCCGATGTCACCGAAGACCAGCGCGACGTGCTCGGCGCCGTCGTGCGTGGCCCGGTAGCCGACGGCGCGGAAGACGCCGTGCGCGGTCGGCAGGCGGGCCTCGGCCACCCGGGTCACCTGCCGTTCGTGGCGGCGCCGGTACGCGATGAGGTCGGCGATCGTGATCAGGGTGAGCTCGTGCTCGGTGGCGAACCGGCGCAGGTCGGGCAGGCGTTTCATGGTGCCGTCGTCGTTGACCAGCTCGCAGAGCACACCGGCCGGGTGCAGCCCGGCCAGCCGGGCCAGGTCGACCGCGGCCTCGGTGTGACCGGGCCGGCGCAGCACACCACCGGCGCGGGCGCGCAGCGGCACCACGTGGCCGGGGCGGGACAGGTCGGCCGACCGGGTCGCCGGATCGGCGAGCAACCGGATCGTGTACGCGCGCTCGGCCGCGGAGATACCGGTGGTGACGCCTTCGCGGGCGTCCACGGTGACCGCGTACGCGGTGCCGCGCCGGTCCTGGTTGGTGTAGTACATCGGCGGCAGCTCGAGCCGGTCAGCGTCCTCTTCGGTCAGTGGGGCGCAGATGAAGCCGGACGTGTGCCGCACCATGAACGCCAGCAACTCGGGGGTGGCCAGCGCGGCGGCGAAGATGAGGTCGCCCTCGTTCTCGCGGGCCTCGTCGTCGACGACGACCACCGCCCGGCCGGCGGCGATGTCCTTGATGGCCTGCTCGATGGTGCCGAACGCGTCGTTCACGCTGAGCCTTCCCTTCCGGCGCCGGGTTGTGCGAGCAGGAGCCTCTCCACGTACTTCGCGATCACGTCGACCTCGAGGTTGACCGGCTCGCCGACGCCCTTACGCCCCAACGTGGTCAGCCGCAGGGTGGTGGGGATCAACCCGACCGAGAACGTCGAGGCGTCGACGTCGACGACGGTCAACGAGACACCGTCCACTGTGATCGAGCCCTTCTCGACGACGTAACGCGCCAGCGCGTCCGGCAGGCCGATGCGTACGCTCTCCCACTGCTCGGCCGGCCGACGCTCCACGATGGACCCGACCCCGTCCACGTGGCCCTGCACCAGATGCCCGCCGAGCCGGGTGGCGAGGGTGGCGGCGCGCTCGAGGTTGACCGGGTCGCCGGGGCGCAGGGCGCCGAGGCTGGAGCGGTGCAGGGTCTCCGCCATCACGTCGGCGTCGAACGTGTCGGGGCCGAGGTCGACCACGGTGAGACAGACCCCGTTCACGGCGATCGAGTGGCCGGGGGCGGCGCCGGCGGTCACCAGGGGTCCGCGCAGCGTCAGGCGGGCGGAGTCGTCGCGCGCGACGATGCCCACGACCTCGCCGAGCTCCTCGACGATCCCAGTGAACACTGTGCCGGGCCCTCCGCGTCGCGTCTCAACCGCGCGCGGGGCGGGGACGGCGGAGGTGCGGGCCAGCGGCGCCGGCGCACGCCGAGCCCCCAACGACCGCGCGCTGTCTCCCATCCGGACTGTGACCGTCGGCTCCGGAGTCTCACCGGATCCACCGGTAGCTGGCTGCCACCGGGTCGCGGGCTGCCGGGGCATCACCCCGGTCACCGCCGGTTCGGAGTTTCACCGAGTCCCGCCAGCGCGCTGGTGGGTTTGGGGTCAAGTTTGCCACGCCGGGGCCCCCGGCGCCCCTACCGGGCGAGCTACGTCACACCGCGATCGTGCTCAGAGCCCGGTGCGCCGGTCGACCGCGACGTACGAGCCGGGCTGGCTCTTCGCCACCGTCTTCATCTCGCTCGCCACCGCGATCAGCTCCCGCGGATCGGTGTACCGCCGGCGCGAGGAGAGCGCCACCCCGATGGATACCGTCACCAGGCCGACATCCTTCGTCCCCTCGGTGCGGGTGTGCACGCTGATGTAGCCACGGGCGGCGTCGTCGGCGTCGTAGAGGTGGTCGGCCTCGTCCTCGAACTCGGCCACCGCCTTCTCGGTCAACGGCCGGATCTGCTCGCGCCCACAGACGACCACGAAGTCATCGCCGCCCACGTGGCCGAGGAAGGCCACCGGCGGGCCGATATCGAGCACGGCCCGGTGCAGCTTGCGGGCGAGCGCGCAGATGAACTCGTCGCCGCGGGCAAACCCGTACGCGTCGTTGACCGCTTTGAACCCGTCGATATCGATGTGACAGACGGCGAACTCCTCGCCCGCGCGCAGCCGGTCGCCGATCTCCCGCACGATGCGGGTGTTGCCGGGCAGCCCGGTCAGCGGCGAGAGTTCCCGGAACTCGCGGTTACGCCGCAGCGTGGAGTGCACCCGGGCGACCAGCTCCATGTAGTCGAACGGCTTGACCAGGTAGTCATCGGCGCCCTCCTCCAGGCCGAGCACCTTGTCGGCGGTCTGGCCCTTGGCGGTGAGCATGATGATCGGGATCGCCGAGGTCATCGCGTCGGCCCGCAGCCGGCGGGTCAGCTCGATGCCGTCGAGCACCGGCATCATCAGGTCGAGGATGACCAGGTCGGGGCGGGCCGCGGCGATCTTGTCCAGCGCCTCGGCACCGTCGTGGGCGGTGTCGACGTCGAAGCCCTCCAGGCCCAGGTTCATCTCCACGAACCGGGCGATGTCCACGTCGTCGTCGACGACCAGGATCCGGCCGCGGTCCTTCGGTGCCGGCTGGGGGATCACCCCGCGCCACCATTCTCGGGTGGACCCGCCCGCGCATGGGCCGCGGCGACCCGGCGCAGCCGGCGCACCGCCTCGGCCGGGTCGGCGGCCCGATAGACCGCCGTGCCGGCCACGAACGCGTCCGCCCCGGCCTCGGCCGCGGCCGCGATGGTCTCCTCGGTGATCCCGCCGTCCACCTCGATGCGCAGCTGAAGATGTCCGGAGCGCACGTGGGCCCGCGCCGTGCGGACCTTGCCGAGCAGCTCCGGCCGGAACTCCTGCCCGCCGAAGCCGGCCTTGATCGTCATGATCAACAACAGGTCGAAATGCGGCAGGAGATCGAGGTACGGCTCGACCGGCGTGTCCCGGTCGATGGCGAGCCCGACCGTGGTGCCGGCCGCGTGCAGGTCCTTCGCCAGCGCCGCCGGGTCGGCGCAGGCCTCGGCGTGGAAGGAGACGTTGTCGGCACCGGCCTCGGCGTAGCCGATCGCCCAGCGGCGCGGATCCTCGATCATCAGATGGCAGTCCAGCGGGCGGGTGGTGTGGCGGCGCAGGCTCTCCACCACCGGCCGGCCGATGGTCAGGTTCGGCACGAAGTGGTTGTCCATCACGTCGACATGCACCCAGTCGGCGTCGCGCTCGACCACCCGTACCTCCTCGGCCAGGCGGGCGAAGTCGGCAGCGAGCAGGCTCGGCGCGATGATCAGCCCGGGGTCGCTCACCGAGTCAGTCTACGGAGCCGGCCCGGTGCGGCTAGCGCAGTGGCTCGAGCATCGCGGCGATCCGCTCCCGGCGCTCCTCGGTGAGCGGTTGCAGCCGGGGCGAGGCGGTCACGTCGGTGATGTAGCCCTGCACGTACTCGATGCCCCGCTGGTGGATGTCGCGCAGCGCAACCGGCGCCTGGTCGTCGAAGCCCTCGACGACGACCGCCCGGGGCGCCCCGACGGCGCGCTCGGCCACCTTGACCACGAGCGAAAGCTCGTCGAGCACGAGGTCATGGTGCAGGATCGCCCGGTCCACCTTGATCTGGGTGAGGGTGAGCATGGAGAGCCGGTCGAGCGAGGAGTAGCCGACGCCGAAGTCGTCCATGGCGAAGTGCACGCGCAGCCTTCGGGCCAGGGCCTCGAGCCGGGCCTGGAAGTACGCGATCGCCGAGGGCAGCCACACCTCACCCGGGCCGGGGGCGATCGGGTCGCGTTCGGAGATCTCCAGAGTGACCTTCGACGGACCCAGGCCGGCCGCCTTGCGGGCCTCGTCGACGGTCTCGGCGTACGCATCGTTGAGCAGCGACCGGACCGCGACGTTGATGGAGACCGGGCTGGGCGCCCCGTGCCCCCAGGAGCTGGCGGCGTGCGCGTCGGCGTAGCTCAGGATCGCCCGGGTGGCCAGCGTGCGGTCCCGCTCGATGATGAACTGGTCGCCCCAGACGTGGGCCGCCTCGAGCAGGTGCACCGGGGCGTGCCGGTCGGTCTCGCTCCGCCGGGCCAGCGCCTCCCAGCTGTGCACGCCGATGAAGGCCGGGTTGGTGGAGAGCGAGATCACCGGCTCGAAGACCATCACCACGGTGCCGACCAGCTGCCGGTAGAGGTCGAAGCAGTAGTGATAGATGGGCAACGGCAGTCGCCCGTACGCGCGGCGCAGCGCGGTGAGCACCTCCACCTCGGCGAGCAGCGCGTCGTGCACGGTGGCGCACCGCCACAGCGCCTGCAGCGCGGTGGCCAGCGGCTCACCCATGTCGAAGAGCGTGCGGGCCGGGTTGACCGCGATCAGGCAGTCCACCCGGTCGCCGTTGTGGTGGGCCAGCGGGACGGCCAGGGTCTGCCGGCCACCCTGCTCGGCGTACACGTGGCCGAGCTTGTCCCGGCGCGCGGCCGCGGCCTGCCGGCCCAGCTCAGCCACGATGCCGCCGAGCTCGACCGCGTCGAAGGTGCCACTGGCCGCCTCGATCCGGTGCGTCTGCGGCGCGAACGCGACCAGCGCCGCGCCGGACGCCTCGACCGCGTAGCGGATCAGGTCGACCATAAGCTCCGGCGTCGGCGGCCCGGGTTGGCGTTGCGGGGTGGGCCACCGGCCCTCCCGGAAGGCCCGGCCGAGCAACCGCACGAGCGGCCCGACGCTGCCGTCCAGCGGGCTGCCCAGTGGCTCGATCGTCGCGGTGGGCCCGGGTGGACCCGGTGCCGGCGCGGGAACGGCCGCCGTCCGGCCGGGACGGGTGAGCACGGTCGTGCGTCCCCACCCGTGCAGGAAGAAGCCCGGCGGCGGCTGCAGGTTCTGCCGGGCCAGGTAGGCGCCGAGCTCGTCGAAGGTCACGCCGCCGTCGGCGCCGGCCGCCGCGCCGCGCAGAGCGGCGAGCACGTGGTGGGTGAAGACACCGTGCCCGAGGTCGGCCCGCTCGCGGGCCCGGCCGTCCTTCGGGCAGGCGAGCAGCGCGCTGTGCCGGCTCAGCTGGCGGGCGTAGATCTCGTCGAGGGCGTGCTCGAGGGTGCGGTTGCGCCCGGCCGAGCGTTCCCCGTCGGCGAAGCCACCGGCGTGGCAGCAGTCGAGCACCAGGAACGATGACCCGGCCGCCACCTCGAAGACGTCCCGGCGCAGGAAGCCCATGCGCAGGCCGAGCTCGGGGTTGAGCTCGAACTGCGCGAGCGCGGTGTCGGAGGTGGCCAGGTACGGGTCGCCAGCCGGGTGCCACGGCGGCAGCACGCCGTGCCCGGCGAAGTAGACCAGCAGCACGTCCGACGGTCCGCACTCCAGGGCGGCCGAACGCAACGCCGCCTTGACCGCGGCCGCGGTCGCGGCGGCGCCGGTGAGCAGCACGGTGTCGGCCGGGTCGAACGTGCCGATGGTCGGATCGGCGAGCACGTCGCGCACCGCCACCGCATCGCGCTCGGCGAAGCGCAGGGCCGTGATGTTCGGTTCGCGAGGGCAATGGTTCACGCCGATGAACACCCCGCGACGCCGTCCGTCCAATCCCGACCTCCCCCACCGAGATCGGTCAATGTTACCGGAGAGCGCCGGATCGATACACGCAGCAACCGGGCCGCGTCATCTGTCCGATTTCGGTCCGACAACACTCCACTGTGGAACGCGCTGCCGGGGGTTTCGTCCGCCGGGACGCGTGGCCGGCGGCGGTTGACTAGACTTCAGCGCCGGTGAGCGAGGGACGACGGCCGTCTTCCCGGGGGCACCGGCGGCGCGGCCGGCGGTGGCCTCAGTTCACCGTGGCCGCGGGCGCTGCGCTGGCCGTCCTGGCCGCCGTGGGTTGGCGGTTGACCCTCCCCGCCGACCACCTGGCCCGGGTCGACACCCCGCTGACCCCGAGCGTCTCGGCCAGCCCGACGCCGGCCGCGCCGACGACCCCACCGCCCTCGCCCCGGCCCACACCCGTGAAGGTGGCCATCTTCGGCGACTCGCAGGCGACCGCGCTCTACGCCACCCGGCCGAAGGACGTCAGCAAGTATCTGCAGCTGAGCGACCAGAGCATCAGCGCCTGCGGCATCATGCGAGGTCAGGTCCTCAGCCGCACCGGCGAGCGCTTCAACCTCATCGGTGCCTGCCCGAACTGGCTCAGCGAGTGGCGCAACGACGCCAAACGCGCCAAGCCCGACATTGCGCTCGTCGTGCTCGGCGCCTGGGATGTCTTCGACGTGAAGGGCACCAACGGGACGCTGGTCTTCGCCACCCCGCAGTGGGACGCCACGTTCCTCGCACTGCTGCGCAGCGGGCTCGCGGCGATCCGCGAGTCCGGCGCCCAGATCGCCCTGGCCGAGCTGCCCTGCTACCGCCCGCGCAAGACCAACCCGCGGCCGCCCGGGTACTGGCCGGAGCGGGGCGAGGACGACCGCGTCCGTCACGTCAACGAGCTGCTGCGCCAGGTCGCCGACGGCGTGCACATCTTCACCGTGGCGCCGGCGTCGGCGTTCTGCGCCGACCCGGCCATCGGCGACAACCACAAGTACCGCTACGACGGAGTGCACTACCTGCAGCCGGGCGCGAAGCTCTACTTCGACGCGATCATCCCGCAGCTGGTGTACCTGCCGTCCTGATGCTGGCCCAACCGGTCCCACCGACCTACGGGTAGGGCTGGCCCTACTACAGATTCGGTGGCTGGCGGGCTCGATGCGCACGCCCGGTGGGCATGACGATTCGGGGCATGACTTCGACCGTCCCGATCTCGATGGCGGCCCGGACCGAGAACTCGGCGCCTGGGGCCTCGGTGCGACAGACCGCCATCCCCCAGTACTCCAAGGCGCGCGTACTCGGTGTCTGGGCCGCCGCCGCGCTCCCGATGGGTGCTCTCGCCTGGATCGTTGCTCCCGCTATCGCCGGCAATGGTCCCCATTTCATTCCCATCCTCATCGGCTGCCTGACCGCCGGCCTGATCTGGCAGTTCGTGCTGACCTTGCTACTCAACGGCTTCTCGCTGCGCGGGCTCTGGCTGCAACGGCCATCGACATCGGACGGCCGGCGCGGTGGCCGGCTATGGCTGTGGGTGCTGCCGTTCGTGCTCGGCTTCGGGGCCCTGCAGCTCCTACCCGTCGATCTGCCGAAGGTGGCCGACCACGACTTCGGCGCGTTCCTCGGCTCCGACGCCGGGCGCACTCTCCTGCACGGCAACTGGGGCCTGTTCGCGCTGATCGTGGTGATGATGACGTTCAATACGGTGCTCGGCGAGGAGCTGCTGTTCCGGGGGCTCCTGCTCCCGCGCATGCGGGCCTCGTTCGGCCGGGCCGACTGGATCGTCAACGGCGTCCTGATGGGCGCCTACCACCTGCACCAGCCGTGGTCGATCCCGACCAGCGTCCTGGCCGGGCTGCTGATGGCCTACCCGAGCCGGCGGTTGCGCAGCGCATGGATGGGCATCATCGTGCACTCGACCCAGAGCGTCTTCCTCACGGCCATACTGCTCGGCCTCGTCATGTCCTGAACCTTCACGAGACAGCGACGATGAACACGGCACCGATGGTGACACTGATAACGACGGTCGCCGCGGTGAGCCAACCAAGAACCACGCGTCGCGTACGCCAGGCCACCCACAGCACGACCCACGGGGCGATGAGCACGTAGGCCAGCGTGCAGACATTGACGACCAGCAGCGTCCGCTCCTGCTCCGGCGTGGGCTCAATGCCGGAGTGGGGGGACACCTGGCCCACCGCGAAGAGCCAGATCAGCGGGCTGGCCAGCCAGACGACCATGATCGCGACGAGGGCCGCCGACAGCGGCAGCCGCCGGCGCAGAGTGGGCTCGATGCGCACAGTTGAACCGTAGACACCGGTGACAACCCGCTTCGTGACAGTCGGCGAGCCGGAGGCCCTGTGGTCGGCACCGGTCACAGCGTCAACGGCGCCGTCGCGTGACTCCTTAGAGGACGTTCGGCTCGGCCAGCTCGGCGATCCATCCGTTGACGTTGTCGCCGTACCGCTCCAGGTCTTCCGCCGAGGCTCCCACGAGCGAGCGCTCCCAGGACAGCGCCCGGCTCACCTTCGTCACCTGCAGGGCGGCGTCGACCTCGGCGAGCAGTGTGGCCCGGTCGGCGAGATCCGACCACATCTCGAGGTAGACATCGCGCAGATGCGCCAGCAGGGGGTCACGGTCGGGCACGCCGAACCGGTCGGAGGCGACCCGCAGGCAGACGAGGAGCACACCGAACGGGTGCGCCACGCTGGCGTCACCCCAGTCGAAGAACCGACCCGAGGTGAACACGTTCGCGTCGTGCAGGTCGTCGTGCTGCAACGACGGCTGGATCGCGCTCGCGGCCAGGCGCTCACCCATCTCGGTCAGTTGGTCTACATAGGACTCAGGCACGCTCAGGCGCTCGAAGTGCGCCGTGATGGATTTGGGCCGCAGGTCGGGTACGCCGACCGCGAGCATCTCCTCGGCGTACGGCATCAGGTCGCGCTGCAGCTGCGCGTGCCGCCGCAGCAGGCCTTCCCAGTCGGCCACCTGGGGCGTCTGGTGGGCGACGCGCAGGATCGTGCCGCCGTCGGGCAGCAGCGACCAGCCACGAGCCGGCTCGACCGCGACCGGCGCCAGCACCTGCTCGGGCGCCCACCGGGCCAGCGCCTGCACCAGCGCCGCCTCATAGATCGTGCCGGCCCGGTTCTCCTTGAACCACAGCTGGCCGGCCGCGGTCGGCACGGTCGCCACCAGCGACCACGGCGACTCCTTGGTCACCTCTATCGGCCCGGTCAGTGGCGCGGGCAGCATGGAGTCGATCCAGGCGCGAGATTCAGCCCGGTAACTCTGGCCAGCCTCGAGGAACACCGCCAGATCGTACGGGCCGGGCGCGCCGGGCCGCATCGTGATTAATCCGATCGGGTACGCACGACCGGCAGCATATGCACGCGGCGCATTGATTCCACAGTAGATCGACAGTCTTGCGCCGAACTTGCGGTGTGTCGTAGCCGAACTGTCGGAGCTAGTGGCTAGTATGGCGATCATGGTCGAACGTATGTCCATCGACCCGCAACTGGAAGCCATGCCTCCCGGGCCGGCGCTGGGCGCGCTGCTGGCGAGCGTCGACCGGTCCCGGCTCAACGGATATGACCTGGTGATCGTGATGGCGGCGCGGGCCCGTCAGGTCGCTCACGAGCAGGCCGAGCTGCTGGCTGACGTCTATGAGGTCTCCCGCTGCGAGCCGGGCGGCCCGGATGCGCCCGCCCGGCGTACCCGGGTCATGAGCAGCGAGCAGGACGAGTTCGCGGCC
>JBLNGJ010000379.1:0-3196 GCA_050264675.1 Micromonosporaceae bacterium | reverse complement strand
CCGCGGTGGTCCACACCTCGAAGAGCTCGTCGAGGGTGCCGATGCCTCCGGGCAGGACGAGAAACGCGTGGGCCCGTTCCAGCAACACGATTTTTCGGGCAGCCATGCCGTCGGTGACCACCAGCTCATCGGCTTCGGTATCGGCCACCTCGAGGTCGACCAGGCTCTGCGGGATCACTCCGAGTGTGTGCGCACCGCCGCCACGGGCCGCGGTGGCGAGCGTACCCATCATGCCGACGCGTCCCCCGCCGGAGACGACACGGTGGCCCCGGGCCGCGAGCGCCGCACCGACCGAACCGGCCAGGTCGAGCCAGCGGCGGTCGAGCCGGCGTGACGATGCGCAGAACACGCAGACGTCCACGGTGGTCTCAGCCGGCCGAACGCCGGCGCGACGGCTCGGTCGCGGCCCGGCGGCGCGGCCCGTCCGCCGCGAGCGTGGCCGCGGAGACGTGCGCGGTCTGCCCGGTGTCGGCGGCGATGATGTGGCGCACGGCCTCGTCCACGTCGTCGGTCACACAGAGCAGGTCGAGATCGCCGGGGCTGATCTTGCCTTCGTCCGCCATCGTATTCTGGAGCCAGTCCAATAAGCCTCGCCAGTACGCGGTGCCGAGCAGCACCACCGGGAACCGGGTGACCTTGCGCGTCTGCACCAGCGTGAGCGCTTCGAAAAGCTCGTCCATCGTGCCGAAGCCGCCGGGCAGCACGCAGAACGCCTGCGCGTACTTGACGAACATCGTCTTGCGGGCGAAGAAGTAGCGAAAGTCGATGCCGATATCGACCCATTCGTTCATGCCCTGCTCGTAGGGCAGCTCTATGCCGAGCCCGACCGAGAGTCCGCCGGCCTCGGCGGCACCCTTGTTCGCCGCCTCCATCACGCCCGGACCGCCGCCAGTGATGACCGCGTAGCCGGCCCGGGCCAGTGCGGCGCCGAGCCGCTCGGCCAGTTCGCACTCGGCACTGTCGGCCTTGGCCCGGGCCGAACCGAAGACGCTGACCGCCTTCGGCAGGTCGGCCAGGGTGTCGAAGCCTTCGACGAACTCCGACAAGATCCGCAGCGCACGCCAGGCGTCCTTCTGCTTCCAGTCCTCGCGCGCCCGCGAGTCGAGCAGGCGCTGGTCGGCGGTGGTCGCCGGAATCGCCTCCCCGCGCAACGTGACCGCGCCGCGGTGCCGCTCCGGCCCGGGTGTCTTGCGGCCCCGCACGCTTCGGTTGCTCATAGCCCTACCGTAACGAAACCGCATCAACACCCCGGTGTGGGCAACCAGCCAGGCCGCCCGGTGCGTCTAGCAAGTGTCGGGGGGAGGCATGATGACGCGCACGGAGCTCATGCTTCGTCGGCGGGCGATGAACCGCCGGATACGCCAGATCGTGGTGCAGCGACGCGCGGCCGTGTCGCTCTCCTCGGCCGGGCCGCCGGCCCCACCCGAGCCGGCCGGCCCGGCACCCCCGGCCACCGCGCCGAGCTGATTATCACCGCCGTCCGCGGCTCAGGGGCTGAGCCAGCGCCGGAGCACCTCGGCGCCGGCGCGGATCTTGCCAATCTCGACGTGTTCGTCGCGGGTGTGGGCCAGGTTGGGATCACCCGGGCCGAAGTTGAGCGCCGGGACTCCGAGCGCGGCGAAACGGGCCACGTCGGTCCAGCCGAGCTTGCCGATCGGTTCGGTGCCGACCGCCGCGACGAAGTCGTGGGCCGGCGCCGCGGTCAGCCCCGGCGGCGCCCCGGGGGCGCAGTCGGTGACCGCCACCGCGTACCCGGCGAAGACGTCGCGCATATGCGCCTCGGCCTGCTCGGGCGTACGGTCCGGCGCGAACCGGAAGTTCACCTGCACCTCGCACTGGTCGGGCACGACGTTGCCGGCCACGCCACCGGAGATGTAGACCGCGTTGAGTCCCTCCCGGTACTCGCAGCCATCGATGGTCACACGACGCGCCTGGTATTGCTCGAGCCGGCGCAGCACCTCACCGGCGGCGTGGATCGCGTTCACCCCGTGCCACGACCGGGCGGAGTGCGCGCGCTTGCCCTCGGTGCGTACGTCGACCCGCAGGCTGCCCTGACAACCCGCCTCGACCCGGCCGTACGTCGGCTCGAGCAGGATGGCGAAGTCGGCGGCGAGCCAGTCCGGGTGGGTCCGGCTGATGCCGTGCAGCCCGTTGCGCTCCGACTCGACCTCCTCACAGTCGTAGAAGAGGTAGGTGACGTCGTGCACCGTCTCGGCCAGCCCGACCGCGAGATGAAGCGCCAACGCCACCCCTGACTTCATGTCCGCGGTGCCGCATCCGTAGATCCGCTCGTCATCCACAGTGGAGGGAAAATTCTCGTGCAGCGGCACGGTGTCGAGGTGGCCGGCGAGCACCACCCGCGACGTCCGCCCCAGCGCGGTGCGAGCGCAGACGACGTTGCCGGACCGCTCGACGCGCAGATGCTCGACCGTACGCAGGGCCGCCTCGACCAGATCGGTGATCTCCCTTTCGTCGCCGGAGACGGACGCGACGTCCACCAGCGCTCGGGTGAGCGCGACTGGATCGCCGAGGGTCGATGGAGCGAGGGCTTGCGGCATGCCCCGAACGCTACCCGTCGCGCCGGGGTCGAACGGCGCCCGGTGCAGTAGCGTGGCGGCGTGACGACGACCCGGCCCGCCTGGGGCATCTGCCTGGCCACCATCACCGAGGACGAGCAGGTGCTCGATGCCTGGTTCCCGAGCGGCCGGCTCGGCCTGGGCGAGCCGCCGATGGCCAACGCGTTGCTGCCCGAGGCCGAGGCCGAGTCTCTGCTCGGGCTTTCGCCGGGCACCCTGGGCCCGCGCCCGCTCCGTGGCCTGCACGCCGCAGGCGTCTTCGTCGCCATCGGCTCACTCGCCGACGCTCCTAAGGACACCCTGGACGTCTGGCTGCGCCTGCACCTGCTCTCGCACCGCCTGATCGAGCCGCACGGGGCCAACCTCGATGGGGTCTTCGGTCTGCTCAACAACGTCGCCTGGACCTCGGCCGGGCCCTGCCCGCCGGAGCGCGTCGACGAACTGCGCATACTCGAACGCGGCTCGGGCCGCACGCTGGCTGTCTACGGCGTGGACAAGTTCCCGCGCATGACCGACTACGTCGTGCCCAGCGGCGTCCGCATCGCCGACGCCGACCGGGTCCGGCTCGGCGCCCACCTCGCCGCCGGCACCACCGTCATGCACGCCGGCTTCGTCAACTT
>JBLNGJ010000378.1:0-3043 GCA_050264675.1 Micromonosporaceae bacterium | reverse complement strand
TGACCCGATCCACCGCCGCAGAAATGCGCCCTGTCGTAGCGGCCAGGTCGATATTCCCCAGCTCGGGCATGGCCAGCCCGGGGCCTAGACCGACCGGGTCGGCCGGCTCGCCGAGCAGATCATCCAACCCGTCGGGGACTTGGCGCGGCTCACCGTCACCGAGCACATAGTTGAACCGAAAGCGCTGATCGGGATGCTGCAGCAAGACCCGCTGCACCTCATCGCGGCCATCGCCCCGGGTCGCCGCCAGCACCGCGCGCAGCACGCAGTCCACCAGATGATCACGCACTTCGTCCAACCCGAAGAACGTCACCACCGCCGTGTACGGGCCATCGTCAGTGATGACCTCGGTGTCGGCCACCGTGGTCCGGCCGGTCGCCGTGGTCGGGAATCGCTCCTCTACCGGATCAGTACCGATCAACTGCCGCAGCAGCGTCGTCTTACCTGCGCCCGTCGTCCCAAGCAGCAGCACCCGCCGGTATCGGCCGGTGGAGGGCAACGGCACCAAGCTCTCCCGCAGCTCCTGCGAATCCCGATCGGCAGACTCGAGCTTGTCGAAGAAGATCTCCACCACTCGCGGATCGAACCGATCTGCGGCCGCCGTCCGCGCCGTTGGCGACCACCACCGCTGGTCCGTCAGTAATTCGTTGACCTGCGTCACCAGGCGCGACGCGTGGTCCTCATCGCGGGTACCCAAGCCGTAACGGACCCGCCGACCCGGCTTGTTTGTCCGCAGATCCAGCAAAGCAGGATGCCGGAAGATCACCGTCCACCCAGCCCGATCTTGGCTCCTGCTTAGCGTTGCCATCCGAGCCGCCACTGCGACCTCCGTTGTTCCGATGTTGTACCAAGCACCCCCTCACCGGCCGTGACCGTTGGCAAGAGTCTGGGAACGACAACGGAACAACGTCTGTACGCCACGCCGCGTGACGTGATGCTCTGCGAACACCGCCGAGGTTCACGGCTACCAGGACCACGCTGTTCCGATCTTTGCCAAATTTTGCCATGCCATGGTAGCTTCGGCGGCATGGGCACGATGAACGTCTCCTTGCCCGACGAGTTGAAGGACTTCGTCGAGGAGCAGGTAGCGGACAAGGGCTACGGCACAAGCAGCGAGTACGTGCGTGAGTTGATCCGCAGGGATCGTGACCGCCAGCAGCTGCGCGCTGTGCTGTTGGAGGGCGCCCGCTCGGCGCTGGCCGGCCCGGCGGACGGCGGCTACTTCGACGCGCTGCGGGAGCGGGTCCGCTCGGCCGCCGGTGAGTGATCATGAAGCCGGTCGTCCCCCGCGAACAGGCAAACCGCGACGTTGATGATGCGATCGAGTACTACTTGAAGGAGGGGGCGTCGCAGGCTGCCTTCGGTTTGGTGGACGCGATCGAGGACGCTTACGAGTTGCTCGGCCACCACCCGGCGGTCGGCGTCGCCCGCTATGCGTACGAGCTTGACCTGCCCGGTCTGCGCACCTGGTCGCTGCGGCGGTTTCCCTTTCTGATCTTCTACGTGGAGATGGAAGATCGCGTCGAGGTTTGGCGCGTGTTGCACAACCGGCGCGATATTCCTGCCTCATTGCAGGGGCTCGACTGAGGGGTGCCACTCACGGTCGCGGCTGCCTTTGTCACCTACGACCAACGATTGCTGGTCTCAGCCCAAACCGTCGGCCTACCTACCGCCAGCCCTGGCCTCAACTAGGCCACCTCGGAGGTTGGAGGGGCGATGAAGGCGACCCTGTCGTGCGAGGCGTGGTGAGACGCCCGATGTTGTGGATCGTTGACACCGTGCGCAGTGCCGGCCGGTACACGCTTCCGGTGTGCGCCGAAACCGACGTACGGCTCTACGTACTCTTCGTCGCGCCGACCGCCCCGGGTGATGGTCCGCCGCCGGTCGTACGGTACGTCATCACGGTGACGACCTCAGATGGTGCGAACCTGACGTGGCGCGGCACCGGCCGTCGTGGTGACCGGGTCGAAGAATTTCTGGTTGCACAGTTCGACCCGCCACCACCGGAGGCGCCGCCCGCTTTCGGCGCTTAAATGTCGCGTCGTGAGTCCATTGAGGACGATTGCGATTGGTGTTGCGCAGTCGCGCAGCGTCCGTTGGATGCCGTCATGTCTACGCAGTTGGTAGCCTTCGTGCCGACAGGTGCCGCTCGCTGACGGCGGGTTTGGTGGCGTCCGAGCACACCATGAGCACACGGTATCCCATGAGCCTTTCGGCCTGACGGCCCAGGATGCTTGCGGGTGAACGCGCGTCGGTGGTCTGGTACCTCAGCGAGCGTGGCGCTGAACCGCGGGGGAGTTGAAGTACCCCTACGGCGGCCTGAGCGCGCGACGCGGGCGGTGAGCATGTCCGCCGCGGCCACGATCTCGTCGATCGTGACCCCGGGCGGGCGCGTGAAGGCGTACGCGAACCTCGAGACGAGCCGAACGACGTCGGAGGTGATCGGGCCGGCGATCGCCAGCGCGCTTCACTCGGTCATGGGCGTGGCCGCCCTCCTCGTCGACGCGGCCAGCCTCCTGTTCTCGGCCGGCAATGTGCGCGCCATGAAGCTGTACGGCGGTGGCGCCGGCCGACAGGAACGGATGTGGACGCGGCTCAAGCGCGGCATCCACCTCAACTGGGGCGATCCGGTGCTGCGCGGCAGCTCCTCGGCGGCCGCGCGGTCGATCGTCGTCTCGCCGCACCGCCGCCCATACCGTCCGATCATGGCGTGGAACCCGAAGCGGTCGGGGGCCGGGTGCCCCCGGGGCCCCCCCCCCCCCCACCCGGCCGTACTGGGGGTCGAACCCCGCCGGGGGGGGGGCCTGCCCCCCGGGGGCCCCCCCCCCCGACCAGCTTGTGGGTATCAGACCAGTGTCGCGCTCGTGACCTGCGGTGATGGTGACTCTGGCAGCTTGTCGGTCCGCTGGCTCGTACGGTGTTGTTGATTGCCCCGGCGCGTGCTCGATGTGCCGAATGGTGGTCCGAAGATCGATGCGGACGTGGTGGAGTCACCCGGCGCTGCGTCATCGGCTAGTGCTTTACCGGCGACGTTCTACGCGTT
>JBLNGJ010000377.1:0-2689 GCA_050264675.1 Micromonosporaceae bacterium | reverse complement strand
GGCTGCACGCCGCGCGGCCGCCCGAGCTGCGGCCCGTCGCCGGCGGCGGGTCACCTCCGTGCTTCTGGTGGCAGACGTGGCTGTGGCCGCGTTGGCCACGCTTCTCGTCGTGCCGTGGTGGAGCGTGGTCGTCCCGGTCGCGCTGACCGTGGTCTTCCTCGCCCTGTGTCGTCGCCAGGTGCGTCGGGAGAACGACGCGCTCTGGGCACCCACGGCCGACTCCGCCGCCCCCGGGACACCGCCGCGGCGGGCGGTCCGTGTGGACTCTGCCTACGGCTCAGCCCACCAGGCGGCTCTGGCCGATGCGCACGGCCCGGAGAGCGCCGACGCGATGCAGATTCCCGTGACGGACGGTGAAGCTGTCCCGGTCGCCGCGGCGACGGTCGACGGTGGCTCCCTCTGGGATCCGCTGCCGGTCACGCTTCCGACGTACGTGAACAAGGCCCGCGCCTCGCGCACGGTCCGGACGATCGACCTCGGAGCACCGGGAACCTGGACCTCGGGTCGAGACGAGGCCGACTCCGCGCTCGTGGGCGAGCCCCCGGCTTCGGAGGCACCGGAGGACACCGTGGAGCACGAGCCCTGGCGGGCCGTCGGCTCCTGACTCGATTCGGCCCGACGCGGACCAGGTGATATCTTTTCCGACGCGGTGTCGGGCTCGCCGGACACCCTGGGGCTGTGGCGCAGTTGGTAGCGCGTCTCGTTCGCAATGAGAAGGTCAGGGGTTCGAATCCCCTCAGCTCCACCACACCGAAACCCCGTCCCACCAGCGGAAACACCACCGCAGGGGCGGGGTTCTCGCTTTGTCATTCGACGTTCCTCTCCGAATGCGCACCCCCCGCGCCCCCCAGCGCGTTGAGACGCTCCAGTCCGGCCCGGTCTGCCGACGAGCCGAGATGGTGCAGGTAGATGTTCGTGGTGGCGATCGACTCGTGCCCCAGCCACGCCTGGACCGTCACCGGGTCCACTCCCTTGGCCAGCCACAGGCACGCCGCGGTGTGCCGCAGGTCGTGGATGCGTCGGCCGGGAGCGACCGTCGACCAGGCGACCGACCGCTTGACCGCTGAGGCGTGCAGTTGGTGCCCGGTCCGGGTCGTGAACAGCAGATCGTCCGGGCCCTTCCCTGCAGCGCACGCCTGGACGAGAGGAAGCACGCGGTCCGCGACCGGCACCCGGCGGCTCCTGCCGGACTTGGTCACCTTGGCCTCGACACCTTCCGGGGCGGCCCGGCTGACCAGGAGCACCGGCAGCGGCACTCGCACGAAGTCCCGGACCCGAACCTCCCGGAGCTCGGACCAGCGAAGCCCCGTCCACGACGCGATCAGCAGCACGTCGGCCAGCCGCTGGTCCCGCGCGGATGCGGCCATGTAGAACGACTCAAGCTCGTCCTCGGCGAAAGGCCGGATCTCGGCGCGCACGCCGCGGCCCTTGGGCACGCGCGTACCGGTCACCGGGTTGGCGACGATCAGACGCTCCCGGACCGCCCAGGCGAAGAACGCCGACAATGAGGCCCGGAATCGTTTCACCGACGACTCCGCCAGGCCGGACTTGTTCAGCGCGATCAGCGCCCGCGTGACCTCGCGGTCGGTCACCGCGCCGATCTGCAGAGCCGACAGCGCCGGCGGCATGAGGCGGGGGAGCGCCGAGTCGGAGACGAACGTCTTCCGCGAGACGGCGTGCTCGCGCTCCTGCAGCCACTCCGGAAGCAGTGTGCGAACTGTGCGCCGGCCGGCTCGAGGATCTACGCCACCGGCCAGGGCGGCTCGCTCTCGGGCCACCCACGCCATAGCCTCGCGCCGCGTGTCGAAGGTCTTGCTCGCGACCTGCTCTCTGCCCGACTTCACCACCCCGCGCCAGCGACCACCGGGGGTCTTCCGAACGCTCATGCGGCGTTCCGTTCCAGCCACTCCAGCACGTCCTGCTCGCGGTAGCGCGGGGAGGCCTTGCCGAGCCAGTACACCCGCGGCCCGACGCCTCGCGAGCGCCAGCGGCTCAAGGTCGACGGGTCGACGCCGAGAGCCTCGGCGACCTGCGCCGTGGTGAGCAGCCTGGGGAGTCCCGGTATGGCGACCGGTTCAATCGCTTTCATCGCACTGTCCCTTCTCCTGAGTTGTGTGTCTTCCGCTTGCGCTGTTCGGCCTTCCACTTGTCGTACTCACGGGCGCGAGCGGCGGCCGCGACCGCCAGGACGCGTTCGCCTTCCGTGGCCCAGCCGATGCCGGCGTAGGACCAGTGGCCGATGACGAGGGTGGTTTCGTCCTCGTCGTCGGCGAGGAGGTCGGCCTCGAGGGCGGCCAGGTCGAGCGGACGCCCGTCTGCCTTGTGTTCGGCGATGAGGGCCTGGGCGCGGCGGCGTGCCCGGCGCAGCGCGCCGAGGGTGATCGAGTAGCGGCGGGACTTGGTGGCGAAGTGGCCGCGGAAGCCGAGCATGTGCACCCACTTGCCCAGCCGCTCGTACGGCCCGGCGTCGTCACCTCGCGCGCGGGCCTGGGCGCTGGCGCGGGTGGCGAGGTCGCGGGCGACCGCACGCAGCCGGCGGTGGTGCGGGCTGTCGGTGGTGCCGGTGTCGGTGGCCGACTTGGTGGCGTACTTGGCCAGGTAGCCGGCGACCTGCTCGGGGGTAAGGGTGCGGTCGGGGTCGTCGGTCCGTCGGCCGGTCCTCACCGGGCGGGCGTCGAGCTGCCGTCCG
>JBLNGJ010000376.1:0-5814 GCA_050264675.1 Micromonosporaceae bacterium | reverse complement strand
TGCTCGGGCGCTGACCGTCGGCCGCCGGTGCGGCCGGCGGCGCGGGCGGGGTCACCTGCCCCGGCACGGTGGCCCGGCCGGAGAGCTTGCGCCGGTCAAGGAGGGTTCGCCACCGGCCCGTTGATTCCCCGGCGGCGCGCGGGCCCCATCCGGTGTCGGTGTCCACGCTTATCCTCCCGGCCACGTCACGATCCCCGCCAGCAAGGCTACGGACTGTCCGCACGTTTGCCACCCCCAGTCCGGCCGGTTCGGTCGGCGGCGTCGGCATGATGTCACCGCTGAACCGGTGGCGGACCGTCGTCGGGGGGTGGCTGGACGCGATCCACCTGCTCGGGCAGGGGCGCGATGAAGACCGCCGCGGCCACGTTGGTGACCTCGGGCGCCGGGTCGACCCCACGCACCTCCGCGCGGGCCGCGAGCTCGCGCAGCGCGGCCGGCCGCCCGCGCACCACGAGCGCGTAGACACAGGCGCAGTGCTGCCGGTAGGCCGCGGCCTCGGCCGACTCGACCGGGTCCGGCCCGGCGGCCGGGTCGGTGAGGTGCGCGGACTTGCGCGCCGCGACCAGGTCCATCGCCGCGATCACGTCGGCCGGCAGCCGCTGCGCGGGCAGGCGCACCAGTTCGGTCTGCCGGCGCGGCAGCGGCACCCGCGCGTACGCGCCGACCGACCGCAGCCCCGGCCCGAGCAGCGGGACCAGCTGGTCGGGCGGCAGGTAGCGGGCCAGCGAGACCAGCGCGTAGATCTCGACGCTCGGGGCCGACCCGGCCAGGCGGTCCAGCTCGGCCCGGCCGGCGGCGAGGTACTCCGGGATCAGGTCGCCGTCGCGTACACCGACCCGGACGCTTGCATCGGTGGGCAGGGTGGCCGGCGCCGGCCGAGCCGCCCGCCACACCACCATCGCCGCCACCGCGATCACCAGGGCCACGGCGGCCAGGCCGAGCGGGGGCCAGCGGCGGCGCTCAGCCACGGAGCAGGTCGAGGGCGTGGGCGAGATCGGCCGGGTACGGGCTGGTCAGGCGCACCGGCTCGCCCGTAGCTGGATGGGCGAAGGCGAGCTCCCGGGCATGCAGCCACTGCCGGGTCAGGCCGAGCCGGGCGGCGAGGGTCGGGTCGGCCCCGTACATGAGATCACCGACGCAGGGGTGGCGCAGCGCGGCCAGGTGCACCCGGATCTGGTGGGTCCGACCGGTCTCCAGCCGCACGTCGACGAGGCTCGCCGCCGGGAACGCCTCGATCGTGTCGTAGTGGGTGATGCTGGGCCGGCCGGAGGCGACCACGGCCCATCTGTAGTCCTGGGTGGGGTGGCGGTCGATCGGGGCGTCCACCGTGCCGCGGAGCGGATCGAGCAGGCCCTGCACCACGGCGTGGTAGCGCTTGTCGACCTCGCGGGCCTTGAATGCACGCTTGAGCACGCTGTACGCGAGCTCGCTCTTCGCCACCACCATCAGCCCCGTGGTGCCCACGTCGAGGCGGTGCACCACCCCCTGCCGCTCAGCTGCTCCGCTGGTGGCGATGGTGTGCCCGCGGGCGGCGAGGCCGCCGAGCACGGTTGGCCCGGTCCAGCCGGGGCTCGGGTGCGCCGCCACGCCGACCGGCTTGTCGACCACCACGACGTCGTCGTCGGCGTAGACCTCCCGCAGGCCCGGCACGTCCACCGGCGCCGAGATGATCGCCGCCGGCCGGGGCGCCGGCAGGCTCACCTCGAGCCAGGCGCCGCTGCTGACCCGGTCGGACTTGGGTCTGGGGTGGCCGTCGACGAGCACGTCACCCCGTTCGACCAGGGCCGCCGCGCTGGCCCGGGACAGGCCGAAGAGGCGGGACAGGACCTGGTCGAGGCGAAGGCCGTCCAGGCCGTCGGGAACGGGTAGGCCGCGGTGTTCGCCGGCCGCTTCAATGCTCGCCACGGTCGGAGTGTCGCACCCGGACGCCGTCGCGGCGCCGGCCCGTCAGCTCCAGCAGCACCGCGAGGATCACTCCACACACGAGCGCGGAGTCGGCTGCATTGAAGATTGGAAATTTACGGCCGGCCTCGTCGAAGACGCTGATGAAGTCGACCACGTGACCCACGAACGGCCCGGGCGCCCGGAACAGCCGGTCGGTGAGGTTGCCCAGCGCTCCGCCGAGGATGAGGCCCATGGCCAGCGCCCAGGGCAGCGAGCGCAGCTGCCGGGCAAGCAGCACGATGCCGGTCACCACGGCCACCGAGATGATCGGAAAGATCGCGGTATAGCCGACCCCGATGCTGAAGGCCGCGCCGCTGTTGCGGGTCAGGCTCAGATAAACGGCACCGCCGAGGAGTCGCACCGGATGCCCCTCGTCGAGGCGGGCGAGCACCAGCTGCTTGGTGAGCTGATCGATCGCGAGCACCCCGAGCGCGGTGCTGCCGAGGATGGTCAGCGCCCGCCGGCTCCGCTGCCGCGGCGCGGGCGCCTCGGCCTCGACCAGCTCACCGCTGTCGGGTCGCCCCGCCATCAGCGGCGTTCCTCCAGCTGCTTGCAGGTGACGCAGAGCGTCGCCGACGGGAACGCGGCCAGCCGCTCGACCGGGATCGGGTTGCCGCAGCGCTCGCACCAGCCGTACTGGCCGTCCTCGAGTCGGTCGAGCGCGCGCTCGACCTGGGCGATGCGTTCGAGGATGCCGTTGGCCAGCGTCAGCTCCTGCTCGCGTTCGAAGGTCTTGGTGCCGGTGTCGGCCTGATCGTCGCCGGCCGAGTCGGTGAGCCGCTCGCGCTGCAACTCGTTGATCTCCGAGATGTGCTGGTCATACTCGGCGCGCAGCTCGTCGCGACGGCCGGCGAGCGCGGCCCGGATGTTCTCGGTCTCGGCCGCCGAGCGGCTCGGTCGGTCCGGCGCGGCCCGGCGGGTCGCACCCTTCGTGTCGGCCGGTTTGGCCATCGTCGCCCCCTTGGCCGCACCGGCGGACATCTGCGATGCGGTCTTGTCTGTGCCCGCCGGCGTCATCGCCGGCTGCGGTGCGGCCGTACTTGTTGCCTTTGCGGCCCGGCCCGCCGCGGTGCTCGCCGCCTTCGCCGTTGCCCCCGACGTCGGTGCCGTCTTGGTGGCCTTGCCTGGCTC
This sequence comes from Micromonosporaceae bacterium, assembly GCA_050264675.1. GTDB lineage: Bacteria > Actinomycetota > Actinomycetes > Mycobacteriales > Micromonosporaceae > JBLNGJ01. The sequence continues at coordinate 2,739 of JBLNGJ010000376.1, read as the reverse complement.
ACCCTTGGGCGTTCGCGCGGTCGGCGCGGACGCCGTCGCTCTTCGCGCCGCTGTGCTGGCGGCCGTCGTGGCGGCGGCCGTCGTCTTCGCCGCGGCCTTGCTGGCCTTGGTCGCGTCGGCCTTGGTCGCTTCGGCCTTAGTCGTGGTCGCCTTGGTGGCGGCCGCCTTGGTCGCCTTGCCGGCAACCGCCCCGGTCGCTTTCGCTGGGGTGGCCTTGCCGGCCACCGCCTTGCCCGCCACGGCCTTGCCCGCCGTGGTTGCCTTGCCCGGCGCAGCCTTGCCCGCCGTGGCCTTGCTCGCCGTGGTTGCCTTGCTCGCCGTGGTTGCCTTGCCCGCCGTGGCCTTGCTCGCCGTGGTTGCCTTGCTCGCCGTGGTTGCCTTGCTCGCCGCCGCGGTTGTCCGCTTCGCCGAAGAACTCGTGACCGGCGCCGTCTTGACCGCCGTCTTCGCCGCCTTGGCCGAGGTTGCTGCCTTGGTCGACGACGCTGCCTTGGTCGACGACGAGGCAGCCTTCTTGGTGGTGGCCTTGGTGGCAGGGGCACTCTTCACGATGCTCTTGCTGGCCGGTGCCGTCCTGCTGGCGGGCACCGTGGTCTTTCTCGATGCCGCGCTCGCCGTATTGGGCGTCGCCCCCTGTGCCGCAGTCTTCTTCACCGCAACGCCCTTCCTCGATGTCCGCAGCTGGTCTTTGGTTCGGCAGCTGGTCGTTCCCCCGGCTCGGCCGAGGCCGGCGCTCCGACCGGCACCCCCACATGCAAAACGGGCGCGCGGCGTTCGCCGCGCACTCTGAGGGTGGCAAGGATACGGAACCTCCGGGCTTCCGACAAACATGCCACACCATCACGTCCCAATTCGGGCAGATTGCCGGACCTCGGACCCGTCGATCACAGCGGCCCAGGCGCTCCGCTCTCCTCATGCCAGCGGGCCAGCCGACCCCGACGGCTCACCGCCCGTAGCCGCCGTTCCGCGGCGTCGCGGCACTCCGCGGTGGCCACAATAAGCAGGTTGTCGCCCGAGCGCAGCCGGGTCCCCGGATTTGGCACGAACCCGGAGCCGTCCCGCAGCACCATGGTCACTACCGCACCAACCGGCAGCCGCAGCTCATCCACGTGCACACCGGCCAGCCGGGAGCCCTCGGGAATCTCCAGTTGGAGCAGGTCCGCGCTCATCCGCTCCAGCGGTGCCGTCTCCACCCGAAGCTCGGTCGGCTCGGCCGGCGCGGTGACCCGCAGCCACCGGGCGACCGGCCGCAGCGTGCCCGTCTGGGCGATGGTGAAAACCACCACGAGCACGAACACCGCGTTGAACAGCGCCCGCGAGCCCGGCACGGCGAGCGAGAGCGGGATCGTGGCGAGCACGATCGGCACCGCCCCACGCAGACCGGCCCAGGAGAGAAAGGCCTGTTCGCGCCGGCTGAAGCCAAACCAGGAGACGCTGGTCAGCACCGAGAGCGGCCGGGCCAGCAGCACCAGCACCGCGCCGACCAGCAGGGCCGGCAGGATCACGGCGGGCAGCTCACCCGGCGAGGCGAGCAGGCCGAGCAGCACGAACAGTCCTATCTGGGCGAGCCAGGCCAGGCCGTCAGCGAAGCCGAGCACCGCTTGGCGGTGCGGGATCCGAGCGTTGCCGAGCATCACCCCGGTCACGTATACGGCGAGGAAGCCCGAGGCATGCGCGACCGCGCCGCAGGCGTAGGAGAGCACCGCGAAGCCCATCGCGGCGAGCGGATACAGCCCCGCCGCCGGTAGCGCGAACCGGCGCAGGCCAATCGCTGCGAGCGCACCGACCGCCAGCCCGACCGCGGCGCCGGCAAGCAGCTCGTACGCGATCAGCAGCCCCTGCTGCCACCACGGCAGCACCAGCCCGGTCGACACCGACAGCGCCAGCACCAGCAGCACTGCCGGGGCGTCGTTGATGCCCGACTCGGCCTCCAGCAACGCCACCAGCCGGGGTCGCAGCCGCAACCAGCGCAGGGTGGAGAAGACCGCGGCCGCGTCGGTGGAGGAGAGCACGGCGCCGTAGAGCAGGGCGAGCTGCCAGGGCAGGTCCAGCAGCAGATGCACGGCGAGACCGACCACGGCGACACTGACCCCGACGCCGAACGTGGCCAGCGTCGCCGCCGCCGGCAGCACGGAGCGCTGCACCGACCAGCGCGAGGAGAGCCCGCCCTCGGCGATGATCACGACGAGGGCGCAGATGCCGAGCGTACGGGTGAGCGTGGCGTTCTCGAACTCGATGCCCAGCCCGGCCTCGCCGATCGCGATGCCCAGCGCGAGGTAGACCAGCAGGCTGGGCAGTCCGGCCCGGGTGGACAGGCGCACTGCACCCACCGCGACCAGCAGCACCGCCGCCGCGATGAGCAGGGCCAGGTCGACCCGGCCGGTCATGCCGTCGCCTCCGCGGAAGAAAGTGCGTCGGCGGTCATGCCCGCCGCCTCCGCGGAAGAAAGTGCGTCGGCGGTCACGGCGGGCACTCGCGCAGCACGTGCAGGCGCTCGGTCAGGTTGGGTGGCGGGTCGGCGATCGTGATCAGCTTATCCCGGCTGCGGGCGCCCGACCGCAGGGTCAGGTCGCGCCGGTGCAGGCCCAGGGCGGTGGCGGTGGCCCGCAGCGCCGCCTCGGTCGCCCGACCGTCAAGCGCGGGTGCGGTGACCGCTACGACCAGGGCCGGGCCGTGTGGCCCGGGGTGTGACCCGCCGACCGCGGTCCGGGACGCGCCCGGCCGCACCCGGATCGCGAT
>JBLNGJ010000375.1:0-3442 GCA_050264675.1 Micromonosporaceae bacterium | reverse complement strand
GCCAGTTCGGCGTCGCCGACGACCGCGATCACGGCAGGTGTGTCGGGCGCCGCGGCGGCGTCGCCCATCGGGGTCAGCTCGTCCGCGACGACGACCGACGAGCCGGGCGCCGCGTACGTATAGAAGCCACGCCCGCTCTTGCGCCCAAGCATGCCCGCGGTGACCAGCTGACGCAGGAGCGGCACCGGGGCGTGGCGGCGGTCGCGCCCGCCGTTGCGGTACATGGTGTCGAGGATTTCCTGGCCGGTGTCCAGGCCGATCAGGTCGAGCAGGGCCAGCGGACCCATCGGCAGCCCGCAGCCCAGGCGCATGGCCGTGTCGAGGTCCTCGCGGGAGACGTATCGCGCCTCATACATGGCCACGGCCTGGTTGAGGTAGCCGAAGAGCAGCGCGTTGGCGATGAACCCGGCTCGGTCGGCGATGCTCACGCCGATCTTGCCCAGACGGGCGCAGAGCGCCGTCACCGCGGCCACGACCTCCTCGTCGGTGACCACCGTGCGCACGACCTCCACCAGCTTCATCACCGGGGCCGGGTTGAAGAAGTGCATGCCGATGACCTGACCCGGCCGGGACGTGGCGACCGAGATCTCCGTAACCGAGAGCGAGGAGGTGTTGGTGGCGAGGATCGCCTCGGGCCGGCAGATCCGGTCCAGCTCGGCGAAGATCCGCCGCTTGAGGTCCAGGCGCTCGGGCACCGCCTCGACGACGAGGTCCACATCGGCCAGTGCGTCCAGGCCGACCACGAAACGGACCCGGCCCAGCAGCGCGTCGCGCTCGGCCGCGTCGAGGCGGCCGCGGGCCACCGCCCGGTCGGTCGAGGCAGTCACCATGGCCCGGCCCCGCTCCAGCGGCTCGGCCGCCACCTCGACCGCGACCACGTCGATCCCGTTACGCGCAAACACCTCGGCGATGCCGGCGCCCATCGTGCCCAGCCCGACCACGCCGACCTGCTTGACTGCGCCCGCCATCGGATGCCCCCTCAGGATCGATCGGTCTCGCCGCGAGTCTGCCATGCTGAGTCGGTGCGCAGCCGCGACCGTGGGCATTCCCAGCCGGACCCGCCCGACGATCTCACCCTGCGCCGGGAGCGGGGCACGCGCTGGTTGCCCGAGCCACCGGTGACCACACTGGAGGGCGCCGGTGCGTTCGTCGCCGAGCAGGGGCTGGCGCTGCTCTTCCCGGCCGAGCGCACGGTCGCCCCGTCGCTGTGGGAGGCGGTCGCCGGCGAAGACGCCGAGCCGTTCGCCACCGGCATGGGCGAGGCCGAGTCGCGCGTGTGGGCCTGGAAGGATGAGCTGCCCCGCGACGGGTTCGCATGGTCGGGCAAGTTCCTCTACCGGCGGGCCTCGTTGCTCTCCCCGGAACTGCTCGACCTGCTCTACCCCGGGCGCGGCCGCCCCGACGATCATCGGACGCTCGAACTCTCCCGCGAGGCGCACGAGCTGGCCGACGCGCTCGCCGGTGGACCGCTGCCCACCTCGGCCCTGCGCCAGCTCGTCGGCGACCGCAGCCGGTACGAGCGGGCCATCGGCGAGCTGCACCGGTGCCTGCTGGTCGGCTCGGCCGGCACCGTGGAGCAGCGTGCCGGCTGGCCGGCGGTTCTGATGGATCTCAGCTGCCGCCTCTTCGATGTGGGCAGCGGCGCCCAGCCGACGCAGGCGGCGCAGTGCTATCTGCAGACCGCACTGGCGACCACGCCCCGCGAGCTGGCCCGGGCCTTCGGGTGGACCGCCGCCACCGCCCGCCGCCATCTCGACGAGCTGGTCAGCACCGGCACCGCCATCGCCGCCGGCCCCACCTACCTTTTCCGTCGATCATGAACTTGTGTTCCTTGTCGGCGGTATGTCGGGTCCGCCGGCTCATGATCGACGCGATCTTCGGCGCGAGACTAGAATTTCGATCACCACCATCGTCGGGAGCAACGCAATGACCACACAAGCCTCCACCGCCCCGACCGCGTCGACGCCCGAGACCACCGGTCCAGCCCGTGCGCCCGGCGCCCCGGTCATCGCCGACGGCCAGCTGATCTCCACCAACCCGGTCACCGGTGCCGAAGTGGGGCGGTTCCCGGTCGCCGACGCGGCCGCAGTCGCGGCGACCGTGGCTCGCGCCCGGGACGCCGGCGAATGGTGGCGCGAGCTGGGCTTCGACGGCCGGCGCGAGCGGCTGCTGCGCTGGCGTGCGGTGCTCGCCCGCCGCCTGCTCGAGCTTGCCGAGATCATGCACGCCGAGAGCGGCAAGCCCATCGGCGACGCGGTGGTCGAGGCGGTCGGCGCGATCGACCACATCGCCTGGGCGGCTCGCAACGCCAAGCGGGTGCTCCGGCCACGCCGGGTGCCCAGCTCGCTGCTGGTGCTGGAGTTCTCGGCCCGCCTGGAGTACCAACCGCTCGGCGTGATCGGCGTGATCGGGCCGTGGAACTACCCGATCCTGACCCCGGTCGGCTCTCTGGCCTACGCGCTCGCCGCCGGCAACGCGGCGGTGTTCAAGCCCAGCGAGTACACCCCGGCGCTCGCGTCCTGGTACGTGGAACGCTTCGCCGAGGTGGTGCCGGAAAAGCCGGTGGTGCAGGCCATCTTCGGGGACGGGCCGACCGGCGCGTTGCTGGTTCGCTCCGGTGTGGACAAGGTGGCGTTCACCGGCTCCACCGCAACCGGACGCAAGATCATGGCCGCCTGCGCGGAGAACCTCACGCCGGTGCTCATGGAGTGCGGCGGCAAGGACGCGATGATCGTGGACACCGACGCCGATCTCGACGCTGCCGCGAGCGCGTGCGTCTGGGGCGGCATGACCAATGCCGGGCAGACCTGCATCGGCATCGAGCGGGTCTACGTCGCCGCGCCGGTCTACGACGCGTTCCTGGCCAAGGTGGTCGACCGGGCCGGCCGGCTCCAGGTGGGCGCCGACCGGCAGTCCGACATCGGGCCGATCACCATGCCCGGTCAGATCGACGTGATCCGGCACCACATCGACGACGCGATCGCCCGTGGTGGCCGGGCCGTGCTCGGCGGTCCAGAGGCGGTGCGCCCGCCCTACGTCCACCCGACCGTGCTCGTCGATGTGCCGGAGGATTCGGCCGCGGTCCGCGAGGAGACCTTCGGCCCGACCCTGACCGTCACCCGGGTGACCGACGCCGACGCCGGTGTCGACCTGGCCAACGCAGCCTCCTACGGGCTGGGTGGCTCCATCTTCGGCAAGGCGCGGGCGCTGCGGCTGGCCCGACGCATGCGCTCGGGCATGGTTGCGATCAACGGGACGCTCACCTTCGCCGGCCTGCCTTCGCTGCCCTTCGGCGGCGTGGGGGACTCCGGGTTCGGCCGCATCCACGGTGACGACGGGTTGCGCGAGTTCACCCGGCCCAAGGCGATCGCGAAGCGGCGAATGCGGTCGGTCGTGCCGTCGTTGAGCTTCGACCGCAAGCCCCGTCACATCCGGCTGATCA
>JBLNGJ010000374.1:0-3285 GCA_050264675.1 Micromonosporaceae bacterium | reverse complement strand
GACCCAAGTGGGTCGGCACTGGAAGCCTTGCGATACACCGGTTTCCGCGCCGACGGCGGGAGCCGCTCGCTGCCGGTGCTGCGGTTCACGTACGCCGGCGCGACGGTCGCCACCAGCTTTGAGACGCCACCCGAGGACACCGCTGACGGCCTGGACGTGCCGCAGTACCGCCTCGTCGACCTCTACGGCGACGGCCTGGTCGGCGTGCTCGCCGAGACCGGCGACGCGTGGTACTACCGGCCCAACGAAGGCGGTGGCCGATTCGGCGCGCGGCAACTGGTCGCCGAGCGGCCGGCCTACCGATTGGGCCAGGTTGCCCTCAGCGACTTCGACGCCGACGGCAACCCGAACCTCGCGGTGCTGCATGGACGCGGTGGCGGTTACTACACCTACGACCGGGACGCCAGTGTGTGGCAGGCCTTCCGGCCCTTCCCCGCCCTGCCGCACATCGAGTCGGCCGGCGCGCGTGCCCAGTGGCTGGACGTCAACGGCGACGGGCGGGCCGAGCTGGTGGTCGCCGATCCCGGTCGGCTCGTCTGGTTCCCCTCGTTGGGCGCCGAGGGATTCGGCGAACCGGTCGCCGTAACCAGCCCGGCCGGCGCGGGTGATGCCACGGCCCCGTTTGCCGAAGACGCCCGCGTCGACTACTACTTCGCCGACATGTCCGGCGACGGCCTGGTGGACCAGGTACGCGTGCGCAACGGCCGGGTCGAGTACTGGCCGCAGCTGGGCAACGGCCACTTCGGCGACCCGGTCCTCATGCAGGACTCGCCGCTCCTGGCGGCCGAGCACGAGCTGGAGCCGTCCCGGCTGTTCCTGGTCGATCTCGACGGCGACGGCGCCGCCGATCTGCTGTACGTAGGCGCGGACTCCGTGCGCTGGTGGCGCAACATGTGTGGCAACGGGTTTGGGACCGGTGGCCGGCTCGCTCTGCCGCCGACTGTCGACCGGTTCGCCACGGTACGGGTGGCCGACTTCCTCGGCGACGGCACGCCCTGTTTGGTCTGGTCCAGCCCGTTACCGGACCGCGCCGGCCCGATCCAGTACCTGCGGCTGACCCAGGGACCGCGCCCGCACCTGCTGCTGGAGACCGACAACTCGGCAGGCGCCGCGGTACGGCTTTCCTGGTCCAGCTCGGCCGAGCACTACCTGCGTGACCAGCGCGCCGGCCGGCCCTGGCGGACCCGGCTGCCGGCACACGGCCCGGTGGTGGACCGGCTCGAACGCATCGACCGGATCGGCAGCGCGGTCTCGGCGAGCCGGTTCGAGTACCACGACGGGCGGTACGACGGCGAGGAGCGACGCGCGCTGTTCACCGCCGTCGACCGGTTCGACAGCGATCCGCCCACCGACGGCGCACCGCTGGAGCTCGCCGCGACCGCGCCGCTGTGCCTGCGTACCTGGTTCCACCCTGGCATCGACGTGCGCGGCCCGCTCGCCGCTGCGTACACCGGCGACCCGGACGCGGCCGGGGTACCGGCACACGAGGTCGACCACCTCGACGAGCTGGGCCCGGGCGACTACGAACGGGCCGTCGCCGCGCTCATGGGCCGCCCGCTGCGGGAGGAGGCGTTCGCGGTTGGCGCCGACGGACGGCTGTCCGCGCATCCGTTCAGCGTCACCCAGCACGGGTACCGGGTGCGGCGGGCCCAACCCGGCGCCACCGAGCGCGATCCGGTGTTCGTACCGGTGCATGCGCAGACGCTGACCTACGACTACGAGCTGGCGGCCGGGGACCCGCGGGCCGGGCACGAGTTGACACTGGAGGTCGACGAATACGGCGCGGCGCTGACCGCGTGCCGGATCGCCTACCCGCGTCGCGGTGGCGTGGCACCGGCGACCCTCGCGCAGCAGGAGCAGATCGCCACGGCGCACCGGCGCAGGTACGTCCACCTCGACCAGCCGGACCGGCACCGCCTGGGCATGCCGGTGGAGGCGTGGGACTTCGACCTCGGTGCGCTCGATCCGCCAGAGGGCAGCGTGTACCGGCGCACCGAGCTGGCGGCCGCACTCGCCCCGTTGCTCGCCGCGCCGGTCGACTTCGGCGCACCGGCGCCCGGCGGCCCGCACGCCCGGCTGGTCGGCTGGACCCGCACCCTGTACGCGGGCGGCGCGGGCGGCGTCCTTCCACTGGGGACAGTGGGCGATCCGGTGCTACCGCATCACATCGAGCAGGCCACCTGCACGCCCGCGTTCGTCAGCACCACGTACGGCGGGACCGCCTCCGCCACGCTGTTGGAAGACGACGGCCGGTACGAGCTGCGCGACGGCGTCTGGTGGCGGATCGGCGAGACGCACCACTTCGAACCGGCGAGCGGCTTCCGCCGGCTGGCCCGCACCGAGCGCGGCGACGGTGCGGTGACCACGCTGCGCTACGACCCAGGCGGCGTCGACATCGTCGAGATCGTGGACGCGCTGGGCAATACCACCCGGGCGGAGCTGGACTACCACGTGCTGGAACCGGCGCGGCTGACCGACCCGAACGGCGCGGTCGCCGAGGCCAGCTTCGACCCGCTCGGTGTCGCCGTGGTCACCACCTGGCACGGGCGGCTGCGTACCCCCGGCGGCGTCGAGGTCGGGTACGGGTACCAACCGCTCGCGTCGTACGGCCCGCTGCCGGCCGCCAGTTTCGCCAATGTGCTCGCCGACCCGGGCAGCTTTGTGCGCACCGCCGCCGAGTACGTCTACTACGACATCGACTCGGTCAACCGTCCACCAAGGACGGTCCGGCTGGCCCGGCAGGAGCTGGTGCACGACGGCTCCGGCACGCCGCCGGCCGGCGGCCCGGTGGCCACCGACGTCGCGGTCGAGTACCTGGACGGGTTCGGTCGGGTGCTGCAGAGTAAGCGGCTGACCGCACCCGGCCCCGCGGTACTGCGCGACGGCGGTGGCGGGTTGGTCCTCGGGGCCGACGGCGAGCCGGCGATCGGTCCGGTCGCGACCCGCTGGCTGGTCTCCGGCCATACCGTGTTCAACCGCAAGCAGGAGGCGGTCCGCCAGTACGAGCCGTTCTTCTCGGCCACCGCCGAGTTCGAGCCGGAGGAGCAACTGGCCACATTCGGCGTGGCCAGCGCGATGGCCTACGACGGGCTCGGCCGGACGCTGCGCCACGACCTGCCCAACGGCACGTTCGCGCGCAACGAGTTCGGCGCGTGGCAGGCCCGCCGGTATGACCCGAACGACACCGTCGCCGACTCCGGGTACCGGCTGCTGCGCGAGGGGCTGCCGCTCAGCGACCCGGAACGGCAGGCGTACGAGGCGTCGCTCGCGCATGCGGACACGCCG
>JBLNGJ010000373.1:0-11512 GCA_050264675.1 Micromonosporaceae bacterium | reverse complement strand
GAAGCGCACCGGTCGTCGCTTCGGGGCGAGCGTCGTGGGCTAGCCGTTGGGCCTACCGAAGCTGTGGATCGGGCCGGCCTTGTCCATCTCGCGCATCCGGACGTGGTCGCCGAACGTGGGCGCGGTCATTATCTTGCCGTTGCCGACGTAAATCGCGACGTGGTGCAGGTCGGTGTAGAAAAAGACGAGATCGCCGATCTGCAGGTTCGCCCGGCTCACGTAAGGCATTGAGCGGCGTTGAGCCGCCGCGTTGTGGGGTAGAAAGACACCGACCTTGGCCCACGAGGCCATGGTCAGGCCCGAGCAGTCGTAGGAGTTGGGTCCGGCCGCCGCCCAGACGTACGGCTTGCCGGCCTGGGAGCAGGCAAACTGGGCCGCCTTGTAGCCGGCTGTCGGCAGATACTCCGAAGGGCATGGCCAGGGCCGGTAGGAGCCCGTTCCGCCGGTTGACCCGTACGCCTTGATGCGCAGGGCCTGCAGCTTCCTCAGCTGGTCTTCGATGACCTTCTTCCTGGCCGCGAGATCGGCGTCCTGCGCGGCGAGCTGGGCCACGATCTCGTCGATGGGCCGCTTCTGCTCGTCGTACTGCGCCTTCAGCGCAGCCACGCCGGCGACCTGTCGCTGCTGATCGCGGGCGAGCTGATCAAGCAAGGTCAGTTGCTCGGCGAGGTTGTCCGGCGAGCCGCTGCCGAGGATGGCGTTGAACGCGTCGGCCTGGCCGCCCTTGTAGGCATGGGCGGCGAGTATGCCGACGCGCACCTGGCCAAGCTCGACCTGGCGCTGCAGCGGTTCAATCTGCTTCTGCAGCGCGGTCTGCTTGGCGAGGTTCTTCTGGTACTGCTCGTGGATGGCGTTGTACTGCTCGATCAGCGGCTCGGCATCAGCCCAGATCGCATTGATCTGCTGCTCGATCTCGGCCACCGTCGGTTCGGCTCTGGCTACGCTCGGCGACAGCAGCAGGGCGAACGCCACCACGGCGCTCACCAGGCCAGTCCGGAGGGTCGCATGCACTCGGGCAGGGAACACGGGTGAATATTCCCGTTCCAGACCACCAGTAGCAAGTAACCGCGGGCAGCGGAATCAGATTTCCTGGGCTGGGTCAGGCGGCTGGTTGACGAGGCGAGCCAGATTCTTGGGCGCCTGAAGCCGGAAGCTGTCGGTGAGCAACTCGGCAACCTCGGTCCAGTCGGTGTGTCCATCCAGGACCATCCCGACGACGTTGACGCCCCACCCGGGCCAGTAGAACGGCAAACCGGAGCCGATCAGCCCACCCACCTCGGCACCGGGCGCCCGGAACGTCACCACGCAGATCGGGCCGTCGGTCGTGAAGACCCGCGCGTGAGAGGTCTGGTTGTCGGCCTCGACGGTGCAGGCGTGGGCGAACGTGCGGCCGCGTACGCGCCAGCGGGTGCCCGTCCAAGCCGGCTCTTCATAAGCGCCGGGTAACCCCAGGCACACCGTCCGCAACCGATCCTCGACCTGCGGCGGAACGTCGCCAGAGCCAGCCATGGCCCGACGCTACCGCCGGGGTGCGACGGTGGGCACGCGCTCGCTCAGCAATCACCTACGGCCTGCGGCATCGTGATCCGCCGCGAAGTGCCGCGCCCGGCCGGCCGCTATCAATCAATTTCGCATTGCAATATTCTTATGTGTTTTGGCAAATCGGGTATCGGCAAGGGTTCCCTGCCGGAGAACCGCGGCATAGGTTCGAGCGGGGCCGAATGCCCAGAGTCCGCTTCCTAGCCAAGGAGGAAGTTTCATGATGGCTTTCCTCACGAAGAGACGTCGATATTTCGCCATCGCCGCGGCAGCCGTGGTCGCGGTGGCCGCCGTATTAATCGGCGTTGTTGCCATCGGCGAGGACGACAGTCGCCAGCCAAGATACCGCGGCTACCTCGAGCGTGTCGGCGGTGAGGAGGCCGAAGAGCGTGGCATCGAGGGCGCGGTCGATCCCCAGTCGGAGTCGGACGAGATCCTCAACTCCATCAGCTCGGAAGCCAATGCCCGACTCGCCCCGTACGGATCAGTCGCGCCGGGCCAGCTCTCCACCAGCCTGGCCGCGTTCAACTCGCTGAGCTCCAACGGAAGCAGCTGGTCAGACGTGACCAACCTGCCCTATGACGCCGACGACCCGAACTACCGGGACCCGAACTTCTCCAACTCCTCGGGTGGCGCCGGCTATGTGGCTGGACGGGTCACCGGCCTCGCCGGTGGCGGTGGCTATCTGTTCGCCGGCGGCGCCAACGGCGGGGTTTTCCGCAAGAACCTCAACGACCCGAGCAACCCGAACGACGACGGCGCCTGGCAGCCGATCTCGGACGGCATCCTGTCGCTGTCCACCGGCGACCTCGAGTACCACGACGGTGCACTGTGGTACGCGACCGGTGAGGCCAACACCGGCGGCACGAGCTACGTCGGCGCCGGCATCTTCCGCAACCCGCGCGCCACCAGCGCCGACCTCGGCACTGCCCAGTTCACGACGGCCGACCGGGTGGGTGGCATCGAGCTGGAGAGCCGGGGCATCAACAAGATCCGGTTCGACGACGTGCACCACTGGGCGTACGCGGCGACCACCCGTGGTCTGTGGCGCTACCCGCTCGACGCGACCACCGGCGCCCCGGTGGCCGGCCAGGTGTGGAACGTGGTGCTGATGCCCAACCCGTCGGCCGACCTCAACATCGCCACCCCGTACAAGAACATCGTCAACGACGTCGCCATCGACGACGCCGGCGGCGTCCTGGCCAACGCCGCTTGGCGCAGCGGTGATGCGAGCTACAACGGCTTCTACTACAGCGCGACCGGGGCCGATGGAACGTTCAGCCAGATCAACCCGCAGGGTGGCCTCGGCTACCAGAACGTCGGCAACACCGAGTTCGCCTGGGGCACCGACGCCGCCGGTCGGAAGGTCGCGCTGTACGCCCTGGTCGAGTCGCCGAAGAAGCTCGCTCAGTCACCGCAGAGCGCGCTCAACGGCGTCTTCGTCTCACCGAGCGGAACGCTGTCCGGGCCGTGGAACCGCATCGCCGACAGCGGAAAGTTCCAGGCGTCAGGCTCGGCCCAGCACGGTGGTGACGGCACCAACTACCGACCCGGCGTTCAGGCCTGGTACAACAACTTCATCCTCGCTGAGCCCGGCCACCCCGACCACGTGTGGGTGGGCCTGGAAGAGGTCTACGAGACCACCAACGGTGGCTCAGGTTGGACCACACCGGGTCCGTACTGGAACTTCGGCCTGCGCTGCTGGTCGTATCTCGACTCGGAGAACACCTGCCCGCAGACCACCCACTCCGATCAGCACGCGATCGTCACCTACGGCGGGCGGGTCTACGTCGGCAATGACGGTGGTGTCAAGTCGCGACCGGTCAACGGCACCCTGGACACGCTGGGCCACGCCAACGACTGGGTCAACCACTCGCCCGGCCTGCTGACGCTGCAGTACTACTCGGTCGGCGTCGGCGTCGACCCGCAGCGCGGCGGCTACGCCGTCGCCGGCGGCCTGCAGGACAACGGTGGTTCGCTGATTCGCGGCGACCGCAAGGACAACCAGGGCAACACCGAGATGGTCTCCCCGTTCGGTGGCGACGGCGGCGACATCATCGTCGACCCGCGCAACGGCTGCCACATCCTCAACGAGTACGTGTTCCTCAACCTGTGGGTGACGACGAACTGCGGGCAATCAAACGGATCGACGAACGCCGTCATCGACCTCACCATCCCAGATGCCAACCCGCGCTTCACCGCACCGTTCCGGGTGGTGCGGGGCTCGGAGAACACCGGCGACCACGCCAGCGAGCGGTGGATCGCCGGCGGCAACGCCATCTGGACGCATGACCTCGGCTTCGCCATCAACGCCAGCCAGGCCGGCTCGCTGGCCAACCGCGGCTGGACCAAGCGGGCGACGTTGGGTACGGCCGGCCGGATGGTGGTCGGGCTCGACGCCGTGGCCGACCCGACCGCGAAGCAGGACCCGACCAAGGATGTCGTGGTCGCGGCGTGGTGCGGCGAGAGCAACTGCAACAGCACCGGGTTCTCCCGCGGTGTGGTGACCAACCTCGGCGGCAGCTGGCACGAACTCGACATGACCGGCCTGCCGTCGCGGTTCCCCAACGCGGTCACCATCGACAGTGTCAGTGGCGGCACGGCGACGATCTACCTCGTCTTCAACGGCTACAACCGGCGCTTCATCGAGGGACCGGGCGCGGCCCAGGACCACGTCTGGAAGGGCGTCCTGACCGCGTCTGGCGGGGTGACGTGGACCAACGAATCGGCTGGTACGCCCGACGTGCCGTGCACCGACGTGGTGCGGTCCGGCAACAAGCTCATCGTCGGCACCGACTACGGCGTCCTCGTCGGCACCATCGACTCGGCCGGCCACGTGTCGGGCTGGAAGCGGGTCGGGCCCACGTCCGGCACGCCGGGGAGCCTGCCCTTGACCACCGTGTTCGACCTCACGCTCGGGCCCGACGGGAACCTGTACGCGGCCACCCATGGCCGGGGCATCTGGAAGACGCCGTTGAGCACGCTGTAACGCTCAACCCGTCGACGATCGCGCCCCCTCCGGACCTGTCCGGAGGGGGACGGGGCGTTCGGGCGTGTGTTGTGGTGGCGGGTCAGCATCCCACCCGGAAACGTGGAGTTGTCCGCCCCGGCCAGGTCATAGACGCCTTGGGCTATCTCCTTGCCGGTGTAAGAGTGCCCCGACACGGCGAAGACGTCCCCGTTGGTGAGGGTGAGCAGCGTCGGGTACCAGCGGCCGCCGCCGCGCGGATCGGCCTCGCTGTCCGGCTGGAAGTTCAGGTCCTTGACCTGCTGCCACCTGCTGGTCAGCGGGTGATAGATGTAGCAACGGCGCTCGCCACTATCGTGGACTGGTCCTTCGTGGACGATGTTCTGATTGACCACCCCTCCACCGATCAACCAGCGGCCGTCGGCGAGCAGGGCGTGCCCACAGCACATGATGTGATGACCGGCATTCCAACCCGGTCTGGCCATGGGGCGGGTTCACCGTGCGCTGCGCGACATTGAAGATTCCCGGAGAGCAGGTCATCGCTGGTGTTCGGTTTCTTCAAGACCTGCCAACCCATGCGAACCCTCCTAGTTGGACGGTTACATCGTTGTGGATGCCGTTCGTCTCCTCCGCGATCGCGGCGTCGACGCGTCCGGAGCGCTAAACGAGCTCCACGAGGGCCGTCGAGGCGCGGGGCATCGCGGCCGGCGATCCTGCGGTCAGGTAGGGCAGGACGCCGGTCAGTTCCAGTACGCAGCGCACGGTGCCCTCGGGGTAGTTGACGATCATGAAGTGCCCTCGGTGACGGGCCGCGTTGGCGGCGGCGACCAGCACGCCGATGCCGGAGCAGTCGAGGTAGGTCACGTCGTGAAGATCCACAGTGACGGTGCCGGACAGCTCCACGGCGTGTTGCAGAACCTGATCCAGTTCCCTCCGAACGGCTAGGTCGATCTTGCCGTGCAGCACCAGGCAGCTATGATCCGACGCGGTGCGTAGCTCGTGGACGAGATTCATGGCAAATGACCTGCCTTCGGGCTCTCCCGGAGCGAATGGTGCAGCGCGCCACTACCGGGGTCCGAGGCATGGTCTGCCGAACCGAGGCTAGCGCTGGTTGGGTCGATCGGACAATCGCCGGATTGCTCGGTCGCGGGTCTAGGCTGCTGGTGATGAGCCGTTGAGGAGCCTGTCGCGGTTGACCCGGCCCTTGTCGATGTGCTTGCCCGTCGCGGTCCCGGATGATGGTGACCCGTATCGGAGGCGACGTGGTGTTAGACGCGAAGGCGCCGGCCGGGTGGCGGGCGTCGCGATGAGTTCGAGCCCAGATCCGCGACTGTGGTCGATGTTGGTCGATATGGCCAGCGGCGGCTCGGTGACGGTAGGGCATGCCTGCGCGGCCATCGCCACGGTGACCGAGGTAGATGGGGTTGCCGCCGTGTTGGCGGTCAGCGCGACGGTACGGGAGACGGTGTACGCCGGCGATGAGCTTGCCGCGCGGGTGGAGGAGTTGACGCTGACCCTGGGCGAGGGTCCGGGCCTGGACGCGTTGCGCCAGGGCGAACCGGTGCTGACGGCCGACATGGCCGGGCCGGATGCGCTGGTCCGCTGGCCGGTGTTCGCCCCGGCCGCGGTAGCCGTCGGAGCCCTGGCGGTGTTTGCGCTGCCGCTGCGTATGGGCGCGATACGCCTCGGAGTGCTGAGCCTATACCGCGGGCGCCCCGGCAGCCTGAGTCGCGGCCAGGTCGCGGACGGGTTGGCCTTGGCCGACATCATCTGCCTGCTGCTGTTCGATCGGATCAGTCCGGCCTCTGGCGCGGCGCGGTCCGAGGATGGCCTCGGAGCTGACGGGATGCGCTATCCGGAGGTGCACCAGGCCACCGGAATGATCATTGTGCAGCTGGGGGTCAGCGCCGAGATCGCGTTCGCACGACTACGCGCCCATGCGTTTGCCCGCAACCGGCGGCTGCGCGACGTCGCCCGCGACGTGGTGGCCCGCCGGCTGCGCTTCCACCCCGATGACGACGACTATGCTGACCATCAGTAAGGGCTGCCCCGGCCGCAGCCGACGGGGCATCGGGACAGCCGCAGGGTCCGCCGGAGGTGAGCGTGGACGAGAGCCAGTTGACCGACGTGTTCGTGGAGATGGCCGACACGCTGGTCGCCGACTTCGATCTGATCGACTTTCTGCACCTGCTGACCGAGCGGTGCGTGCAGTTGCTGGACGTGTCAGCCACCGGCCTGCTCTTGACCGACCAGCGCGGGACGCTGCGAGTCACCGCCGCGTCGACCGAGCAGACCCGGTTGCTGGAGTTGTTCCAGCTACAGGTCGATGAGGGACCCTGCCTGGACTGCTACCGCACCGGCCAGCCAATCTCGGTCCCCGACCTGTCCGCCACCGCCGACCGGTGGCCACAGTTCGCCCCCGCCGCCCTCGACACCGGCTTCGCCGCGGTCCTCGCCCTGCCGATGCGGCTGCGCGACGAGGTCATCGGTGCCCTCAACGTGTTCGATACCCGTCCGGGCACGGTCACGGCCGACAAGCAGCGCCTCGGCCAAGCCCTCGCTGACATCGCCACCATCGGGATCCTGCAGGAACGCGCCATCCGTACCCGGGACATCCTTACCCAACAGCTGGAGACCGCACTGCACAACCGCATCATCATCGAACAGGCCAAGGGCGTTATCGCCGAACGTGAAGGCTTGGACACCGGCCAGGCGTTTGAGCGCCTCCGCTCCATCTCCCGGGCCCATAATCGACGCCTGGCCGAACTGGCCCAGGTGATCGTTGACGGGTCAGAGCAGCTTCCGCCACCGCCCGCCGTACGTTAGCCCGTCGGACTCGCGCGCAGCGGTCGACCGACGTCGTGCAGGTGTTGCAGAGCCTGGGCATAGGAGCGCAACAGGGTGGTCTCGCAGTAGGCCAGGCCGTGCTGACGGCAGAACTCCCGCACGAGCGCCTGGGAGCGGCGCAGGTTGGGTCGGGGCATGCTGGGGAACAGGTGATGCTCGACCTGGTAGTTCAGCCCGCCGAGCGCGAAGTCGACCAGCCAGTTGCCGCGCACGTTGCGGGAGGTCAGCACCTGCCGGCGCAGGAAGTCCGTCTTGTCGTCGGCTGACAACATCGGCATGCCCTTGTGGTTGGGGGCGAACGAGCATCCCAGGTAGAGGCCGAACAGGGCCTGCTGGACCACGATGAACACGGCCGCTTTGAGCGGGGAGAGGACCAGCAGCACTGCGGTCAGATAACCGGCCACGTGCAGACCAAGGAACAGTGCCTCCCATCCGCGGTGACGCATCCCCCGCCGGGTGAGGGCCTGGACGCTGGACACATGCAGTTGGGCGCCTTCCAGCAGGAGCAGCGGGAAGAACATGTACCGCTGCCGGCGGGCGATGAACCGGGTCACCGGCCCCCGTTTGGCGCGGGCCTGGCCCGAGGTGAACGCCAGTGCGCCGATTGCGATATCCGGATCCTTGTCCTCAGTGTTCGGATGGGCATGGTGGCGGTTGTGCTTGTCGACCCACCAGCCATAGCTCAGCCCGATCGCCAGGTTGCCGTGCACCAGGCCCACCAGGTAGTTGGCCCGCTTGGACCGAAAGATCTGTCGGTGGCCGGCGTCGTGACCGATGAAACCGATCTGGGTGAAGAGAACCGCCAGGAAGCCGGCCACCGCGAGCTGCCACCACGAGTCGCCCAGGACGACGAACACGGCCCAGGCGGTGGCGAACAGAACCCCGGTCACAGCGATCTTCGTCAGGTAGTAGCCGAGCCGTCGTTCCAATAGGCCAGCGGCCTTCACCCTGTGCATCAGGTCAGCAAAATGGCTCCCGCGCGCCGTGCGACGCTCGGGGGCACTGCCTCGTTCGGGTTGAATGATCTGCCAGGTGGGTGCCGCCACGATCTAACCTCCGGGATCCGCATCGTGATCATGCTGGCGATGCGTCGCCCGGGGTCCAGGGGCTAGCGATGTACCACGCCGCCGCCGGCACACAGGCGGCGGTCTGGAACGCAGGCCGCGTTCAACGTCAACGCTAACACCTATGCCAAGCCGGTGAGGCCGGCTCGGTTCGGGCGAAACGCAGGCTCGGTGAACGACTGCTATGCTCGGGAGGTCGTGGATCGCATCCCGAGTTCACATCTGCCTAGATGACAGTGTGGTGGCGGCGACAGGACTTGCCACGGGTTCAGGATCACGAAACGCATCGACTCATCTGCGTAGCTCCTCCGGCCGGCGGGCGACCGCAAGCGGTTGGGAGCGTCGTGCCATGGGCGGCGCGCCGTTTGCAGCCCTCGCCGGGGGCTGCGCTGAGCCAGAAGGTCGTACTTGTGCCCTTGTCGGTTGGATTCTTAAGCACCTACCCCCCTACCCAATGTGGCCTCGCCTCGTTTACCGCGTCGCTTCGAGCCCGACTTGTCGCGGCGGGCTGCCGTTCCGGAGTCGTTCGGGTCGTCGACCAGCCAGAACCGATCGTCGGGTCGGGTGTCGTTGCTCACCTCGTACCGCGGTCGGTGGCCGCGCAGGAGCGGGCGGCGGCCGCGCTCGATGAGTTTGATGTGGCGATCGTTCAGCACGAGTTCGGAATCTACGGCGGAGCCGATGGCGACGAGATCCTCGGTGTGCTCGACCGTCTCACTGTGCCGGCCATCGTGGTCTTGCACACGGTGCTCAGGACGCCGACCCGCCACCAACGCGAGGTTCTCGAGCGGGTGGTTGAGCTCGCCGGCGCTGTGATCACCATGACGATGACGGCACGCACGCGATTGCTGGAGTCCCACGACGTCGGTGCGGCGAAGGTCGTGGTGATCCCGCACGGCGCGGCCGACGCGTCGACCGTCGGCGGTCGGCAGCCGCGGCGAGGGCACCCGACGATCCTGACCTGGGGACTGCTCGGGCCCGGAAAAGGCATAGAGTCGGTGATCGATGTGTTGCCCGACCTGCGTCGACTCAATCCTCGCCTGCGCTACCGAGTGGTCGGCCAGACCCATCCTCGGGTGCTGGCGCGCGACGGGGAAGCCTACCGTCGGACTCTGATCGCCCGGGCCGCCGCGCGCGGTGTCACCGACATGGTGGCGTTCGAAGCGAGATATCTCGACGTGGCCGGATTGCAGCGTGTGATTGCCCAGGCTGATGTGGTCGTGCTGCCGTACGAGTCGCGTGAGCAGGTTACCTCGGGAGTCTTGATCGAGGCGGTGGCGGCCGGGAAGCCAGTCGTGGCAACAGCTTTCCCCCACGCCGTTGAGCTTCTTGCTCAAGGAGCCGGCCTGGTCGTCCCCCACGAGAATCGTCAAGCACTCGCTCATGCCTTGGGCCGGGTGCTGGGTGAGCCGGGTCTGGCCGCCTCGATGGCCGACCGGTCCGGCGGGGTGTCTCCGGAGCTGCGCTGGTCTTCGGTGGCCGCCCGCTACCACGAACTGGCCGACTCCCTCGTCGCGTCCTCGGTCAGTGTGGCGTGATGGTGCCCAGCCCGCCGTTCGAGCACATTCTGCGGCTGACGGACGAACGCGGGATATTCGAGCACGCGGACGGGATCGCACCTCGTTACGAATGCGGCTACTGCCTTGACGACGTGGCCCGGGCGTTGGTCGTGGTCTGCCGGCAACGACCAATGACTCCCGCGCTGGTCAAGCTCGCCGACGTGTACCTCCGGTTCATCGCGCGCGCTCAAGCGCCCGACGGCCGCTGCCACAACCGCCTCGACCGTCGCGGTCGGTGGGAGGATCGTCCCGACACCGGGGACTGGTGGGGACGAGCGCTGTGGGGTCTGGGCACCGCGGCCGCGCTCCACCCACACGCGGCCGTCCGTGCGGCGGCCCTCACCCGCTTCGACCTCAGCGCGGCCAGGCGCAGCCCGCACCTTCATTCGATGGCCTTTGCCACGCTCGGCGCGGCGGAGGTTCTCACCGCCTACCCAGCGCATCGTCCGGCGCTGGGACTGTTGGCCGCGTGGGCCGAGACCGCGCAGCGACCCGACTTCAGCCGCGAATGGCCTTGGCCCCAGCCGCGCCTGACCTATGCCAACGCCGCAGTAGCTGAAGCGTTGATCGCGGCCAGCTCGGGGCTGGGCGACGACAACGGGTTGGCTGATGGCCTACGCCTTCTACGTTGGCTGCTCGACCTGGAAACGTTCGAGGGCCACCTCTCTGTAACACCAGCGGGTGGCTGGGAGCCAGGGGAGCCCCGGCCCGCGTTCGACCAGCAGCCGATCGAGGTCGCCGCGCTGGCCGACGCCTGCCGGCGGGCGTTCGAGTTGACCGGGGAACGCCGGTGGATCGACGACCTCGACCGCGCCATCGACTGGTTCATGGGCGACAACGACTCCCATCTGGCCCTCTACGACGAGAGCACCGGTGGCGGCTATGACGCGCTGACGCCCCGAGGGCGTAACACGAACCAAGGGGCAGAGTCCACTTTGGCCATGGTGTCGACCCTCCAACATGCCGCTGGTCGACATGGTCGGTTGCCGGGCTCCCGCCAGCGCAACGCCGGATCAGGGGGCCGTGACCGTGCGGTGGCCCTGGGCGGGGTTGGTGGCCAGCAGCCTCTCGTACACGGTCAGGTACTTGTCGACCATGCGGTCCGCGGAGAACCTCTGCCGCGCCACGGCGGCGATCCTCGCCCGGTCCAGCGCCAGGGCCGCCGGTAGCGCGTCGACGGCCGCATCGACCCCGTCCACCAACATGCCGGTCACCGCTTCGTCGACCGTCTCCGGCAAGGCACCGCGGCGGTAGGCGACCACGGGTGTGCCGCAGGCCATCGCCTCGATCACCGACAGGCCGAAAGGCTCGTCGAAGCCAAGCGGGTGTAGCAGTGCCGCCGCCTGGCTGAGAACCTGTCGGCGCTGCTCGCCGCCGACGTTGCCGAGGTAGCGCACCCGTTCACCGTCGACGTGCGGTGCCACCCGATCGGTGTAGTACTGATCGTCCTGAACCGGGCCGCAGATGAGCAGCGCGCGATTCGCTCGACGGGCGATCTCGATAGCGTCAGCAGTGGCTTTGTCCGGGTGAATGCG
>JBLNGJ010000372.1:0-2944 GCA_050264675.1 Micromonosporaceae bacterium | reverse complement strand
ACAACCACCGGGTGGGTCGGGTACCCTGGTCACGGCCGCCCGGAAAGGGCAGGTCAGCAGCGCAATCCCCGGTAGCACAATTGGCAGAGCATTCGGCTGTTAACCGAAGGGTTCCGTGTTCGAGTCACGGCCGGGGAGCCAGTGCCAGTGGCCTGGCTTCAGGCAGCCGGCGCCAACCGCAACGGAAGCTCGTTCGGGCCGTGGATGCCGAGTGCCGGCCGCCAGGTGACCTCACCGGCGATGACCGGCGGGCCGAACCTGCGCACGAGAATCGGCAGCGCCTCGTTCAGCTCGACCTGGGCCAGGGCAGCGCCGAGGCAGTAGTGCGGTCCGGCGCCGAACTGCAGAAGCGGCGCCTCGCGGACCACGGTGATGTCAAAGGAATCACCGCCGGGGTACGCGCGCGGATCCCGCTGGGCGGTCTGCACGGCCACGGTCAAGAACGTGCCCGCGGCGATGGGCATCCCGCGAAACTCGAAGTCCTCGATCGCGCGCCGGAACAGGCTGTTCGCCGACGGGCGCCAGCGCATCGTCTCGTCGACGGCCTGCTGGGTCAACTCCGGCCGGTCCCGTAGCAACGTCCACTGTGCGGGGTGCTCGGCGAACGTGACCATCGCGTTGGACAACTGGTGACGGGTGTTGTCGTGCGCGCCAAAGACCAACGTGATCAACAGGTTGCGCAACTCCTCGCGGGTGACCGTCTGGTCGGCCCGCCAGCCGGCGACCATGGCGGAGATCAGGTCGTCGGCCGGGCGTTGCGACTTCTCATCGATCAGCGCGTCCACGTATCCGTTCAGGCCCACCACCGCCCGCTCGACCCGCTCGGCGATGTCGCCGCCGGCGGCGAGACCGAAGACCATCCCGATGTCGCTGGTCCACACGCTAAAGGTGTCGTAGTCCGCGGTGGGCACGCCGAGCAGTTCGCACATGACCGCCAGCGGCAACCGGTTGGCGAACGCATCAACGAACTCGGCCTCGCCGGCGGCCGCGATCTCATCGGCCAGGCGCTGCGCCGTCGTTCGGATGAACGGTCGCAACTGCTCGATAGTTCGGGGCGTGAAGGAACGACCGACGAGGCCGCGCAACCGACGGTGGTCGGCCCCGTCCTGGTTGACGATCATCGGCAGGTACCAGTCATGGATCGGCCCGGACGCGATGCCGTTGCGCTGCAGGTAGCTGTCACCGCCGTGATCGAGCCGGCGGTCGCGCAGCAGCTCGTGCGTCTCCGCATAGCGCAACACGATCATGCCGATCGGGCTGTCGGCATACCAGTCCGCGTCCTGCGCGGCCATGACCTCCGGCGCCGTGAAGTCAAACGCCGGATCGATGACATTGAGAAATGGCATGTTGGCCCCCCGCGCATCGACGCCCTACTCAGTGTGCCGCACTCATCACCAAGAGCGGAACACACTGCAGCTGGACACTCGCTGCCAATTCAACGGCACCACCTCCCGGCCGACACGGCCCTCGGTGCACGGGTTGTCGACCACGGCGAGGTCTGCGGCGTTGCGCCGCCAGTGCTTCTCCCGAAGGTCCGGACGCGTCGCCGCGGGAACGGTGGCCGACCTCTTCGATCAGTACGCCGGCGCGGCGCGTACCCAGGTCCGTCGGCGGGGCACGTGGTCGAAGACCGTCGCCCCATACGGTTCCGTGTCCTATCAACCGCGTGTACCGCACCGCTGGGTAGGCTTGGCGGCGCCGGGGCGGTAGCTCAGCCGGTTAGAGCAGGGGACTCATAATCCCTCGGTCGCGGGTTCGAGTCCCGCCCGCCCCACAACCTGATGCATTGTGCGAACACCGGGGTCGGTCGATGTTTCGGCCGGCCCTGTGTCGGTTCCGGTGGGGATTTTGAAGATCGGGATGAGGCGGCTGCCGTCGATCTTGATTGCGGCGATGTGGGTTTCGATGATGGCTTTGCGTTGGCCGGGTGTGCCGTGGGCGAACACGGCCGCGAGGTCGTCGCGAAGCCGCTGGATGGCCTGGGGGCTGGGCGCGGCCACCGGGACCGCGGTGTGCTCGATGAGTTCGTCGCGGCGGGTGGCGAGTTGGTCGAGTTTGATGGTGAGGTCGCGGACGCGGTGGCCGCAGGCGCGTTCGTCGAGGGTGCCGTTCTCGAACGCGGTCAGGTACCGGTCGATCGCGGCCTGGGTGGTGGTGATCTGGCCGGTGATGGCCTTCAACTCTTCCTCCTGCTGGTGTCCGTCCTCGGTGCGGTGGGCCAGTTCGGCGGCGATGGCGGCGTCGATGATGTCGGTGCGGCTGTAGAAGTCGATCAGCGCCTGTTGGATGGCCTGGTCGAGCAGGTCGGCGTCGATTCGGGCCCCGCCGCAGCCGGCGGTGCCGTAGCGGGTGCGGGAGAAGCAGGTGTAGTAGCGGTAGCGGCGGAGTTTGCCGTGGGCTGAGGTGCCGACGTACTTGTTGCCGCAGCGCGGGCAGGTGATCAGGCCGGTGAGGTGGTAGTCGCTGTTGGAGGCGGCCCGTTGGGAGTGGGCCTGGCCGCGGGCGTCGAGGATGCGCTGGCATTCTTCGAACAGCTCCGGCTCGACGATCGCGGGGTGGGCGTCGGTGGCGATGATGTCGCGGAAGGCGACCTCGCCCAGGTAGAGCCGGTTGGCGAGCATGCGCCCGATGGTCAGCCCGGACCAGGGCTTGCCGTGGCGGGTGCGCTTGCCCTGCTCGTTTAGCGTGTCGGCGATGGCGCGGGTTCCCATGCGGGTGCTGGCGTAACGGGTGAAGATCTCCCGCACGACGTGCTGCTCCTGCGGATGGGGCGCGAGCCGGTGGGTTGCGGGGTCGACGAGGTAGCCGTAGGGGCGGGGACCGTGGGTCCACTCGCCTTTGGCGGCTTTGCGTTCCATGCCGTTGATGACCCGGTCGATGATGACCTCACGCTCGAACTCGGCGAACGCGCCGAGCATCTGCACGAAAAGTCGCCCGGCTGGGC
>JBLNGJ010000371.1:0-2653 GCA_050264675.1 Micromonosporaceae bacterium | reverse complement strand
GTGACCCGGGGTATGCGTAGGCCCTGTCGCGCGAGACGCACGAGACTGCGCCGCTCGCCGCCGGTGATGTTGGCGAAGCCGTACGCGATGAGCCGGCCCATCGGCCGCAGCAGCGAGAGGCCCTTGCGCCAGTCGGCACCACCGAGCGGGTCCAGCACGAGGTCGACGCCGTCGGTGATGGCGCGCACCCTCGCGACGTAGTCCTCCGTGCGGTAATCGATCGGGTACGTGCAGCCCTCCTCCCGGATAATGTCGTGTTTGGACGCCGACGCCGTGCCGAACGTCTGCACGTCCGGCACCGTCCGGCACAGCTGCAGCACGGCGATGCCGACCCCGCCGGCGGCCATCAGCACCAGCACGCGGTCGCCGGGGCGCAGGTTCCCCACGTGGAAGAGCATGTGGTACGCCGTGAGGTAGGTGACGGGGATGGCCGCCGCATCGGTGAAGCTCAGCTCGTCGGGGACGGGAACGACCCGCTCCGCCGGGGCACAGACGACGTCGGCGTGCCCGCCGAACCGCACGAGCGCGAGCACCCGTTGGCCCACGGCGGGCGCGGTCACGCCGTCGCCCAACGCGTCGACCGTCCCGGCCACCTCGTACCCGACCACGCAGGGCAGCTTGGGGGCGTCCGGGTACAGGCCCTGGCGGGCCATGACCTCGGCGAAGTTCAGCCCGGCGGCGCTGACCCGCACCCGCACCTCGCCGGGGCGAGGCTGAGGATCCGGTGCCTCGCGGACCTCGAGTACATCCGGTCCGCCCGCTCTGGTGATCCATACCGCTCGCACGTCGATATCGTACGGGGGTGATCTACAAGCTACTGTCGACGCGGGAGTGGCAGGCGGCTGAGGCGAGCGGTCGGTTCGACGGGTCGGCCGTCGACCACGTGGACGGGTACATCCACCTGTCCGCCAGGGACCAGGTCGTGGAGACCGCGCGGCGCCACTTCGCCGGCCAGTCGGGCCTGACCCTGCTCACCATCGACCCGGAGGCCGTCGGGGCCGAGCTGCGCTGGGAGGCCTCCCGTGGCGGTTCGCTGTTCCCCCATCTCTACGCGCCCCTGCCGGTGGCGGCCGTGGTCGAGGCACGCGAACTGCCCGACGGCGTACCCGTCGCCGACGCCGTCGCTGAGGCGATCAGCTCCTAGCCCGCACCGCCCAGGCCCGCGCGACGAGGCTGATCGAACCGTCCTCACCCGTCGGCAGGCTGTCCCGTAGCCGCTCGCGGAGCCGGACCCGGGCCTCCTCGGGCAGGCCGACGGTGTAGTTGGGGGCGGGGCCCTGAGCGCCGAGGAACGGGTTCCAGTAGTCGTCGAAGTCGGCGAAGACGGTCGGCACCTCGACCTCGAACTCCTCCACATCGGACAATCCAGCGGCCCGGAAGACCTCGCCCAGACCGCCCGGACGGCAGATGGGGAACAGAGGACCCTCGTCGAGCTCCGCGGCGGCCGGATCGAGTGCGACCGCCGCGTCCCAGAACAGGCGGATCAGCTGCATCCGGTCGGCGTAGTCCCAGACGTACGCGGCGACCGTCCCCCCACGGGCCGTGACCCGGTGCATCTCCCGCGCCGCCTGCACCGCGTCGGGCACGAAGTTGAGCACCAGTCCGGAGACCGCGTTGTCCACACTCGAGTCGCGCAGGGGCAGCGCCATCGCGTTGCCGACGGCGAACCCGGCCCGTGGGTCGTCGATGCGGGCGCGGGCGTGGCCGACGAACCCTGGGGACGGGTCGATCCCGGTGACCAGGGCGGGAGCGGCTTGGGTCAGCACCGTCGCCGTGAGCGCGCCCGTACCGCAGCCGACGTCGAGCCACGTACCGCCGTCCGCGCCCACCACCGGCACGAACCGCGCCGCCACCCTCCGGCTCCACCGACCCACGTAGGGCTCGTACCGCTCACCGGCCGCCCACATCGCACCGCTCACGTCCATGATTGTGGCGCACCGGGGAACCGGGCCGCCAAGTCGGGACTCTCCAGCAATGCGTGCCCTTGCGCCGGAGGAGGGTCCCGATGCGGTCGATGCTGCTCTCGGGCGTGCTCGCGGTCGCGCTCGCCGGATGCACCGCGGCGCCGCCCGCGCCGACACCGACCGCGATCCGACCGACGGCACCGCCGACCGCGGGGGCGACGCGCCCCACCATCGCGGCCTGGCACGCGCTCGTCTACCACGCGCGTCCCCGCCCGGCCCCCGGGTGAACACGGGCGGCGCATTCCACGCCCGGCTGGGCCAGGTCGTCATGGTCGCGGGAGGCGGCGAGAAGTCTATTTTGGACGACATCTGGGCGTGGACCGGAACCGCGTGGACCCAGTTGCCGGACCCTGGTCTGCCGGCCCGGGAGGCGTCCGGGCTCACCTATGACGTGGCGCGTGACCGGCTCGTCCTCACTGGTGGGCTTATCACGCCCGGGCAGGCCGACCGCTATCAGGACATATGGGAATGGGACGGTACCCGGTTCGCCCAGGCCCAACCGAGCTGACGCTCCTGACGGACGATGGAGGCGTGAGTTCACCGCGCGGCTGGCGGCCATGGCTGCACCGGCAGAGCACCCGCCTCTACGGCCCGAGCCCGTTGACGACCCGGCTGAGCTGGATCGGTGACGAACGGGTCGCGATCGGCAACCTGCCCACGTGGTCGTCGCTGCCCCGCCTCACCGAGCA
>JBLNGJ010000370.1:0-5649 GCA_050264675.1 Micromonosporaceae bacterium | reverse complement strand
CAGGTCGCATCGAGGTGGCCCTCGACGCCCTCGGGCAGCTCCAGGCTCGAGTGGGCGGCGAGCGCGATCTCCTGGATCGTCTTGCCCTTGTCGATGTCGCCGCGGACATGCCAGCGTCCGGTTGTCCACTCCAGATCGTCCGGCGCGACCTCGAGCATGGCCGCGGCCACGATCCGCGCCCGTTCCCGGACCTTGCGGGCGACCATGGCGGTGGCCGCGCCGGAGACCGGCGTCGAGCGTGAGCCGTAGGTGCCCAGCCCGAATGGGGTCTGGTCGGTGTCGCCGTGCACCACCTCGATGTCCGCGGTGGGTATGCCGAGCTCGTGCGAGACGATCTGGGCGTAGGTCGTCTCGTGCCCCTGGCCCTGGGTCTGCACCGAGATCCGCACCACCGCCTTGCCGGTCGGGTGCACCCGTAGCTCGGCCCCGTCGGCCATGCCCAGGCCCAGAATGTCCATGTGCTTGCGTGGCCCGGCCCCGACGCCCTCGGTGAAGAAGCTGAGCCCGATGCCCATCAGGTCGCCACCCTGCCCGGCCCGGTAGGCCGCGAGTTTCGAGGCCTGCTCGGCGCGCAGCTGCTCGTACCCGGCGATGCGCATCGCCTCCCGCAGCGCCCGCGGATAGTCACCGGAGTCGTAGACCCAGCCAGTGGGCGTGGTGTACGGGAACTGCTCGGGCCGGATCAGGTTCTTCATGCGTATCTCGGCCGCGTCCAGACCGAGCTTGCGGGCGAGCACGTCGACCATGCGCTCGATCAGGTAGACCGCCTCGGTGATGCGGAAGGAGCAGGCGTACGCGACCCCGCCCGGCGCCTTGTTGGTGTAGACCGCGCTCACCTTGCAGTAGGAGGCCGGGTAGTCGTAGGAGCCGGTGAAGATGTGGAAGAAGCCCGACGGGTACTTGGTGGGCTGTGCGGTCGAGTTGAAGGCACCGTGGTCGGCGAGCACGTGCACCCGGGTGGCCAGGATGCGCCCGTCCCGGGTGGCCGCGATCTCCCCGTGCATGTGGTAGTCGCGGGCGAACCCGGTGCTGACCAGGTTCTCCGAGCGGTCCTCCACCCACTTGACCGGCTTACCGGTCACGATCGAGCCGACGATCGCGCAGACATAGCCCGGGTAGACCGGCACCTTGTTGCCGAAGCCGCCGCCGATGTCCGGGCAGATGACCCGGATCTTGTGCTCGGGCAGCCCGGCCACCAGCGCGTACACGGTGCGATGGGCATGCGGTGCCTGGGTGTTGCACCACAGCGTCACCTTGCCGGTCACCTTGTCGACGTCGGCGACCATGCCGCACGTCTCCAGCGGAGCCGGGTGCGAGCGGGGGTAGAGCATGTCCTCGCTGACGATCACCTCGGCGGTGGCGAAGACCTCGTCGGTGCGCGCCCGGTCGCCGGCCTCCCAGTCGAAGATGTGGTTGTCGGTCTTTCCGTCCTTGTCGGTACGGATGACCGGCGCGTCCGGGTCCAGCGCCCGCTTGGCGTCGGCCACCGCCGGCAGCGGCTCGTACTCGACCTCGATGAGCTCGAGGGCGTCGCGGGCCGAGTACCGGTCCTCGGCGATGACGAAGGCGACCTCCTGCCCTTGGAAGCGCACCTTGTCGGTGGCGAGCACGGCCTGGGTGTCGTAGGACATCGTCGGCATCCAGGCCAGGCCCAGCGTCTCCAGCACGGCGCCGGTGATGACCGCCTTAACCTTCGGGTGGGCCTCCGCCGCCGACGTGTCGATCGAGATGATCTTCGCGTGGGCGTACGGGCTGCGCAGCAACGCGCCGTGCAGCATGCCCGGCAGGTTCACGTCGTCGATGTAGTTGCCCTGGCCGCGGATGAACCGGGCGTCCTCTTTGCGGGTCATCCGTCCGAAACCGACCGAGACCTCATCAGTAAGCGTCATGCCGGCACCTCCTCAGTGGACGAAGCCGGGTGCTCGGCGGCCCAGCGGACCGCGCGCACGATGTTCTCGTAGCCGGTGCACCGGCACAGGTTGCCGGAGATGGCGACCCGGATCTCCGGCTCGCTCGGGTGCGGGTTCTCATCCAGCAGCGCGCGGCAGGTCATCATCATGCCCGGCGTGCAGAAGCCGCACTGCAGCCCGTGGCAGGCGATGAAGCCCTGCTGGATCGGGTCCAGCGCGCCGCCCTGCTCCAGGCCCTCAACCGTGCGCACGTCCCGGCCGCGGGCCATGACCGCGAGCATCGTGCACGACTTGACCGGCGTGGAGTCGACGAGCACGGTGCACACACCGCAGTTGGAGGTGTCGCAGCCCCAGTGGGTGCCGGTGAGCCCGAGCTCGTCCCGCAGGAAGTGCACCAGCAGCAGCCGCGGTTCCACATCCCGGGTGTAGGACTCCCCGTTCACGCGTACGGTGATCTCCATCTAGCCCTCCCGCTCTCCGGTGCCCGTCGCCCGGGCGACCGCGCGGCGCAGCGCCCGCGTGGTCAACTCCTGAGCCAGGTGGCGCTTGTACTCGACCGGCCCGCGCTGATCGGCGGACGGGTTGCAGTTCTCGGCCGCGATCCGGCCGGCCTCGACGAGGTTGGCCTCGGTGGCGAGCTGGCCGCGCAGGAACTGTTCGGCCGCGGGCGCCGCGTAGTGCTCGGCCCCGACCGCGGTCAGCCCGATGCCCACATCGTCGATGCTCCACCCGGCCACCCCGCTGGTCAGCCAGATCGCCGCGGCCGCCGCGGCGGCCGGCCAGTCGCCGGCGCGGCGCTCCACCTTCTCGTAGGCGCTGCTGCCGCCCGGCCGGATCGGCACGCTCACCTCGACCAGCAGCTCACCCGGGCCCACCACGGTCTCATAGGGCCCCAGGTGGAACTCGCGTAGCGGCACCGTACGGGTGCCCGCGGCGCCGCGGATCACCGCGCTCGCCCCCACCGCGGCGAGGGCGGCCGGCAGGTCCTCGGCCGGATCGGCCTGGCACAGCGACCCGCCCACGGTGCCCCAGTTGCGCACCACCGGGTCGGCGATGACCCGCTCGGCGTCGTGCAGCACCGGCAGGTGCTCCCCGATCACCGGCGAGGCGAGCACCTGGGCGTGCCGGGTCAGCGCGCCGATGCCGAGCCGGTCGCCCTCGACGCGGATGTAGGCGAGGTGGGTCAGGCCGTTGATGTCGATGAGCGCCTCCGGCTTGGCCAGCCGCAGCTTCATCATCGGAATAAGACTGTGTCCGCCCGCGACCACTCTGGCCTCCGGGCCGTACTGCGCGAGCAGCTCGAGCGCGTGATCCACGCTGGCCGCCCGGGCGTAGTCGAACGGTGCTGGTACCTGCATAGGACCGAGTCTTGCCAAAGTTGACCCAACAATCAACGGTGAGATCACCCAGGCTGCAGATCGCACCCGATCCGGGGTATAACCGCTGGTCGTCGCGACTCTGCCAACCCCGAGATCTTGGATGATCTGAGGGCCTGGGACCCCCCGAATCATCCAAGATCTCGGAGAAGGGGCCGGGCGTCGGTCAGAGGGTCGCGATGAGGAGGGCGGAGACCAGCAGGGCGAGCTGGTGTAGCGCTTGGTCGGCCACGTAGAGGCCGTTGACCGGCGTGGTCGCCTCGGCAAACTGCGGCGAGCCGGTCGCGCGCAGGATCGCGCGTACGGGCCAGCGCCGGTCGAGGACGGCGTGAGTGATCACGGAGAACGCCAGCCCGGCGGCGAGCCCGCGGCCCGAGATCGGCAGCCGCAGCAGCGCGTCAGTGCCCACGAGCAGGGCGGCCGCGGTGAGGTGGTAGCTGGCGAGATGGCCGGCGAGGGCACGCCAACGGGTCGCCTTGCCCAGCGCCTGCCGATCGGTTTGCAGCACGTGGTCGCCCACCTGGTGGGCCACGAGGAGCACGAGCAGCGCCACCACGAAGACCACGGCGCGGCTGAGCACCTCGGGCGGCAGGACCATGCCCACCATGGTGCGACCCGGCCGGTCACGCGTCTGCGGCAAACGCGACACTTCACGTGTGGTGAACGCCGCAGACGGTTGGGCGACGCTGGACCTCGCCGGCGACAGTTACACTCGCGCGGCCAGTTTCGCGATGCTTGCGAGAGAAACCGGCAGACTTCTCGAAGCTTGCGAGCCAAACCAGCCGAACTGTCATCGGATCAGGGAGTTCTCATATGCCCGGCGGCGACCCCAGGCAGACCGTGGTGATCGGGGCCGGTCCGGCCGGCCTCACCGCGGCCTACCAGCTCGCCAAGCGTGAGGCGCCGGTGACGGTGGTGGAGGCCGACGGCGTGGTCGGCGGGATCAGCCGCACGGTCGAGCGCGACGGCTGGCGCTTCGACATCGGCGGACACCGGTTCTTCACCAAGGTGGCGCAGGTCGAGGCGCTGTGGCGGGAGATCCTGCCCGAGGAGGACTTCCTCCTGCGCCCCCGGATGAGCCGGATCTACTACCGCGGCCGGCTCTTCGACTACCCGCTGCGCGCGGTCAACGCGCTGCGTGGCCTGGGCGTGGCCGAGGCCTTGCGATGCGTCGGCTCGTACCTGTGGGCCCAGATCAACCCACCACCCGATCAGACCCACTTCGAAGGCTGGGTCGCCGCCCGCTTCGGCAAGCGGCTCTACTCCATCTTCTTCAAGACCTACACCGAGAAGGTCTGGGGCCTGCCGGCCACCGAGATCCAGGCTGAGTGGGCCGCCCAGCGGATCAAGAACCTCTCGCTGCTCAAGGCGGTGGTCAGCGCGGTGCTTCCGCGCCGCAACCGCACCGACGTGACCAGCCTGATCGAGGAGTTCCGCTACCCCAAGTACGGCCCCGGCATGATGTGGGAACGCTGTGCCGAACTGGTCACCAAGCTCGGCGGTTCGGTGGCGTTGGAGGCCCGGGTCGAGGCCGTGCACCGGGAGGCGGCCGGCGCGGTCGCCGTCACCGTCGCCGGGCCGGACGGGCCCCGTCGTCTCGAGGCCGCGCACGTGATCTCGTCCATGCCGCTGGCCAACCTGGTGCAGGCGATGCAGCCGGCCGCCCCGCCCGACGTGCTCGCGGCCGCCGGGGATCTGCGCTACCGCGACTTCCTCACCGTGGCGCTGATCGTGCCTCAGGAGTACTCGTTCCCCGACAACTGGATCTACATTCACGAGCCGGGGGTGAATGTCGGGCGGATCCAGAACTTCGGCTCCTGGTCGCCGTACCTGGTCAAGGAGGGCCGGACCTGCCTGGGCCTGGAGTTCTTCGTGACCGAGGGCGATGAGATGTGGAGCGCACCGGACGGGCAACTGCTCGACCTCGCCCAAGCGGAGCTGGAGTGGCTCGGTCTGGTGCCGCCGGGCGCGGTGGAGGCCGGCTACGTGGTCCGGATGCCCAAGGCGTACCCGGTCTACGACGAGGTCTACCAGCGCAACGTCGACACGATCCGGTCCTGGCTGTCCCGGGCCGTGCCCAACGTGCACCCGGTGGGGCGCAACGGCATGCACCGCTACAACAACCAGGACCACTCGATGCTCACGGCGGCCCTGGTCGTCGAGAACATCCTCGACGGCGCCCGGCACGACGTGTGGTCGGTCAACGTGGAGGAGGAGTACCACGAGGAACGCCGGGACGGCGGGGCGGCGACGGGCACCGGACGGGCCGCTCCGGTCCTGCCCCGGCGGCCTCGCGTCGGCTGATCGCTCGCTAGAGCTCGTAGCGGTAGGCGCGGGTCTCGCGAACGGCGAAGCCGAGCCGC
>JBLNGJ010000369.1:0-13712 GCA_050264675.1 Micromonosporaceae bacterium | reverse complement strand
CCCTACGAGAGCGGCTTCGCGGTGGTGCGCGAGCCGGCCCGGCTGGGCCTCGCCTTCGGCATGCCGGGTGCGCCCTACCTGCCGGGCCCCGACAACCCTGGCGGCGGCTACGGCCTGCTCGGCCCGGAGTCGTCGCGGCGAGCGCGCGCACTGCCGATCTGGGCCACGCTGGCCGCGTACGGCCGAGCCGGCCACCGCGCGCTGGTCGAACGCCACTGCGACCTGGCCCAGCATCTCGCGGCCCGGGTCGACGCGGCCGCCGACCTCGAACGCCTCGCCGACGTGCCGCTCAACGTGGTGTGCTTCCGCTACCGCCCAGCCGGCCGAACCGAGCCCGAGCTCGACGAGATCAACCGGCGCATAGGGGACGCGCTGCTCGAGGACGGCCGGGTCTATGCCGGCACGACCGTCTACGGTGGACGCGCGGCCCTGCGGCCGGCGATCAGCAACTGGCGCACCTGCGCG
Source organism: Micromonosporaceae bacterium (assembly GCA_050264675.1). Lineage (GTDB taxonomy): Bacteria > Actinomycetota > Actinomycetes > Mycobacteriales > Micromonosporaceae > JBLNGJ01. The sequence goes on along the minus strand of JBLNGJ010000369.1, from coordinate 13,247 downwards.
GCCGACCTCGACCTGCTCGTCGAGGTGGTGCGCGAGTTCGGCACCACCGTCGCGAACGGCACCTGAGCGCTGGCCTTCGGTCACTAGCCGAGCGTGAAGTGGTACTCCTGCACTCCGTCCGGGCCGACCGTGGTGGCGGCGACCCGCTCGAAGCCGCATTTCTGCAGCACCTTGGTTGAGGCGACGTTGTGCACGGCCACGTAGGCGTAGAGCGGACGTTCATCGACCTCGCTCAAGAAGAGCGCCAGCGCCCGGGTGGCCACGCCCTGACCCCAGTGCGACCGGCCGACCCAGTAGCCGACCAGCCGCTGACCCTCCTGCGCCCAGCTGACCACGTTGCCGGCGACCGCACCATCGACGACGATCGTGCGTTGCACCGTCGTCGGATCGGCTCGGGTCCGGCGCCAGTGTGCGGTAAACGCGGCGCGGTCGCGCGGCACCACCGCCGCCATTCGGGTCGCCTCGGGATCCTGCTGGTTGTCGAAGAACGTATCGAGGTCGCCGTCTTCGACCTCGCGAATGCTCACGTCGCTCGACATCACACCTCCTCGCCATCGCGCTGATCGTCACACGGGCCACCGACAGAACCTGCGACTGGGCCGAGGTGACCGTGGACACGGTTACCGTCGGTTTCGTCGGGGCGGCTGCGGGTAGGTCAGATACATGAGCAACGTTGACGCGGTCATCTTTGGCGGCCCTTGCGACGGAGCCATCATCGCGACCGGTGGGGCCGGGCTGGTTGAGCTGGAGATCGAGGGTCAGACCTACCGATATCTGCCCACCGCCAAACACCGGTCCACGCCCCAGGGAACCTGCACGGTCTACGTCTATGAAGCGCTGGCCAACCGCACCGAGGTGGTTGGCTCCCCCGAGCGTGCGGACGAACCGCAGACCCACGCGGCCGAGCCGGACCTGGACGATCCAACTCCGCCCAGGCGCAACCCGTGGCGGATGTGACCGCCGGCAGTCTTGCGCGCCGACGATTAGCTCGACGGCCCCTAGCTGTGGCTTGATCCAAGTGGTAGACACGGTAGGCATGGACGCCGACCAGCGTGGAGCGTCCCTGCGGCTGGTGCCACATCTGTGCGCCGGGGCCATGACCATCTACGCGGACGGTGAATTGGATCTTTCCACCGGTCCAGCGCTTGAGCGTTTGATCAAGGCTTCGCTGCGGGTCCCCGATCTGCACATGGTGGTCATCGACTGCGCCCGGCTCAGGTTTCTGGACGCGGCCGGCCTGGGTGTTCTGGTGCGCTGCTATCGACAACTCCAAGATGATGGGCGCTCGCTGACCGTACGCGAGACGCACGGTGAGGTCGCCGAGGCGCTCATCGCCACCGGGGTTGGCGAGATTCTCGGCATGGCGCTACGGGTGCCCACATGGTGGACCCGTAAGGCCCAGCTGAGCGCGCCGTAGCACGGGCCTGGCCGGAGGCGCCCGGGTCTAACTCCTAGCCGCGGCACCGGTGCGATGCGGCCCTTACCGATGCGGTCGGTACGGTCTGGAATCCGGAAACAGACCAGCCGCCGGATCGAGAAGCCGCAGGTCAACCAGCCTCGCCTCCAGTCGGACCAGCTCACCCCGTAAGTGGTGCGCACGCTGGTGGGTCCGGGTCAGCTCGCCGGCCTGGATCCGCTCGACCTGCTCCAGCACGCCGGGCACGTTCAGTCGGGCCAGGCTCGTGGCTGCGTCGCGGCTGGTCAAGGCCAGGGCCGGGACGACCCGACGCCGGCCGTGGCGGGCTCGCACCGACCAGCCATCCGGGCCGTAAGCGAACACGACCCTCAGGGCCGGCCGCGGGCTCAGGAGCGGCCGCCTACCGCCGTCCTCGTCCATCTGCCGCCAGGTCCGATGCCCGACCACCGGGGAGAGCGTGGCGCCGAAGTAGAGCAGCCCGGCCAGGGCAATGCCGCCGGCGAGGCCGAGCCAGGCGACGAACCAGGCACCGACCAGCCCGCCGACGGCCAGGCCTCCATAAGAGACCGCGCCACACAGCCCGAACACACGCGACTGCAGCGCCGCCGGGACGCGCTGGTAGAGCAGGGCGCCGATGGTCGGGTTCACCGACGACGTGGCCAGGCCGCAGATCAACGTGACCGCGAGCACGATCTCGAGGCGCTCGCTGATCGAGAGGATGAAGAACCGCGGTGCGCCGCCGATGAAGTACCCGACCACGAGGGTCAGATATCGGGGCAACCGGGTGGCCAACGCGGCGAAGACCACGTTGCCGGCGATGGCGCCAAGAGCGAATGAGCTGGCCATGAAGCCCAGCGCCACCGGTGAGTGCAGCACCTGCAGGACCCACAGCGGCACGAACACCGCGCTGCTGGCCTGGTTGAACAGGTTCAGCATGAACATCATCGTCACGACGCCGACGAGCAGCCGATCACCTCGCAGATGCCGGACGCCGCCGGCGAGCGCGGTGAAATACGGCTCGGGCTTCACCGCCGGCCGATCTGCGCCGGCCGACGGATCTGTGGCCGGTTGACCGGCGACCGTTGGTCGGTCTTCGGCTCGCTCCTCGGCCGCTGCGGCGATGTTGGGTACGGCGCGCACGAGCAGCGCGACTATCCCGGCGCAGGCGGCGAAGGAGATGGCGTCGATCCAGACGACCGCCAGCGTGCCGAGCCAGGCGATGAGCACGCCGCCGATGGAGGCTCCGATGATGGTGGCGGTGCGGGTGAGGCCGGCGAAGATGGCCGTCACCCGGGCCATCGGCGTTCCGGCCTCGGCCGCGGCCGGCGCCAGCAGGACGTTCTTGGTGTTGTTGCCGATGGCCGCCAGGGCACCCGTCGCCGCCACCAGCGTGACCAGCACCCCGAACCCGATGTGCGAGAACGCGGCAATCCCGCCCACCGTCGCGGCCGAACCGAGGTCGGCGGCGATGGCCGAACGCCGGATGCCGATGCGGTTGGCCAACGGTGTCGCGAAGACGCCGGCCAGCACGTACGTGAGTGAGCCGACACCAGCAACGATGCCCATCCGGGTCGGGCTGCCGGTGGTCACCAGGACCAGCCACGGCAGGGCGAGGGCCGACATGCGGCTGCCGACGGAAGAGACCGCACCGGCGGCGAGCAGGCTGATCAGCCCGAGTCGCCGGCCGCCGTGACCGTCGGCGGTCTTAGGGTCCGACGTCGCCGGGTCCGCTGCGGCCGGTTCGACGGTCTCCCGTTCCGCCGTCCCGACGCTCACGTGTCGTTCCTTCGTTCGCGCGTGCTCACCAGCAGACGCGCCATGGCCGCGCCGGCCGCACCATCGTACATACATTCTGGTGAATTGACGGTGCGCCAACCGCCGGCCCCGGGCCCGGCACCACCGACGGCAATGCCCTTTTTGCGAGCCATGGCCAAGGCGTTGACCCGCCCCGTACCGTGACCGTTATGGGCCGGTCACCTATCCGCCGGCCAAGCCAGGGGACGGAGGGTGACATGAGCGACGACGCGCTCACCCCAGCGGAGGAGCCAAAATGAGCGACGACAAACGCCAATGGGCAAACCGCGGCGGGAGCGGCGGGGGTGCGGTCTACTTCTTCGGGCTCATCGGTGCGCTGGTGTTCTACATCCAACAGGCCGACGGTTTCTGGAACGGCGTGCTGGGCGTCCTCAAGGCTCTGGTGTGGCCGGCGTTCGTGATCTACGACCTGCTCAAGTTCCTCGCTAGCTGACTCGGCCAGGTGACTTGGCCGGCTGACTCGGCCGGCCACGGATGGTTACCTCGCGCCCGGGTGGCTGAGCGAGGTCAGGTACTCCTCGCGGTGCAGCGGGTTCGGCGTGGTGCGTGGCCGCACCGGTGGCCCGCCGGTGACCGGTCGGTAGCCGGCGAAGTGCGGCTCGAGCACGCCCTCACCGCCGGTGAGTCCGGGCAGGCGCCGCTGCAGCCGGGACAACCGGGCTGCAGGCAGCAGGGTCACGATCGTGGCGAGGTCGCCCTGTGGCGCCGGCGTCCGAACCGTCGCACCCAGCCCGGCCAGCGTGGCGAGCACCGGGCCGACCGAGGCCGATGGCACTTCGAGGTCGAGGTGCAGCACCGGCTCGCACACGACCGACCCGGCCCGTGCGAGCGCGCGCATCAGCACCAGCGGCGTCAGCTTGCGAAAGTCGGCGGCCGTGCTGAGCGGCCCGCGCGTGGAGGGCGGACCGTCGGCCGAGCTGTAGTTGCATTCGATCATCGTGACGAGGCAGTCGGTGACCGCCCAGCCGAAGAGGCCCTCCTTGAGCGTGTGCCGCACGTACTCGCCCATGCTCCCGGCGAAGTGCTCCACGTTCTTGTAGACGTACGCAGGCACCGTGCGGGCGGGGAGGTCGAGCCGGAACGCGACCCCCGAGTCGATCGGGGCCGGCTCGACGCGTAGCCCGATCGTGGCCAGGAACGGGTTGCCCTCGCCGTGCAGCCGCTCGATCGCTTCGCCGCGGCCGATCGGTCGCTCGACGCAGATCGTCGTGCTCTCGCGGAAGGTGGCCGCGAGGCCGAACTCACCGGCGAGCGTCGCCTGGATCACTTCCTTCTGCACCTCGCCGTAGAGCGAGAGGTAGATCTCCTGCCGGGCGTCGTCCTGCCGGACGTTGATGAGCGGGTCCTGCTCGGCGAGCCGGGCCAGCGCCACCCTGAGCGCGGCCCGGTCCTCACGGCGGTCGGCCACGACGGCCGTCTCCAGCGTCGGCGGGGCGAATTGTGCCGCCGGACCCGGATGGCCCGGCTGCCCCGCCCCGGCCGCCGCGCGGGGCGGACCAAGCGCGTCGCCGACCCGCACCTGCCCAAGCCCCCAGACCCGGCCAATCTCGCCCGCGGTGACCGCGCTGCGCCGGATCCACGCTCCATTGTGGAAGACGCTGATCGCGGTGACCTTGTCATCGCCGTTGAGCCCGCTGGCCTGGCCGTCCGGCGTCGGGTCGCGGTGCAGCCGATCGCGCGTCCGGGCGGTGCCGGCGAACATCCGCAGGTAGGCGACCTTCTCGCCGGCCGGCCCGCGGTCGACCTTGAAGACGGTCGCCGCGACCGGCGCATCCGCGTCGCCGGCGTCCGTGGGCAGCAGCTCGACCAGCTCACCCAGCAACGACTCGACCCCTTCGCCGGTGATCGCCGAGCCGAAGAAGACCGGGTGCACGAGCGCCTGCTTGGTCTGGGCGGCCAGCTCGTGCCGCAGCTGCCGGTGGGTGAGACTCGCCTCGTCCTGGACGTACGCGGTCAGCAGGGCGTCACTGCGCGCGGTGAGCACCTCGATCAGCGCGTCCCGGAACGCGGTGTCGGCGGCATCGGCCGGCCTGAACCGGGCCGCGCGGGTGCCGGCCCCGGTTACCCGTCCCATCGGCACAGGCTGGACCGCGAGTCGGCGCTCGATGTTCGCCAGCACGCGGTCGCCGTCGGCACCGCCGCGGTCAATCTTGTTGACGAAGATGAGCGTGGGTACGCGCAGCCGCTGCAGCGCACGCATCAGCACCCGCGTCTGCGGCTGCACACCCTCGACCGCCGAGATCACCAGGACGGCGCCGTCCAGCACGCCGAGAACCCGCTCCACCTCGGCGATGAAGTCAGGGTGGCCGGGTGTGTCGATGAGGTTCACCGTCACGCCGCCGACCACAAAGGACACCACGGCGGCCTTGATGGTGATGCCGCGCTGGCGTTCCAGGTCCAACGAGTCGGTCTGCGTGGTGCCGGCGTCGACGCTGCCGATCTCGTCGATGACACCGGCGGCATAGAGCAGCCGCTCGGTCAGCGTGGTCTTACCGGCGTCGACATGCGCCAGGATCCCCAGGTTCAGTGTTCGTCGCGCCAAGCGTCATACCCCTCGAGAAGAGTGAGAACCCGACTTCGATGGAGATGAACGCTGCTCGCATCACTGCCCCCTGGTTGATCGGCCGGTGGGATCAAGCCGCAGTCAACCACCGCGCTGGCCGCGGCACGACCGATTTACCGGGTTGGCGGCCGTCGATGTGCCAGACCGATCGATGAGTCGGTAGCGTGTGGGGGCCGATACATGCCGCGCTGAGAAATGAGGAGGCGACGTGGCCGAGGTGTTGATGTTCCACCATGCGCAGGGCCGGACGGCCGGAGTTCTTGCCTTTGCTGAGGAACTCCGACGGGCCGGGCACACCGTGCACACGCCGGACCTCTTCGACGGCCACACCTTCCAGACGGTGGAGGACGGGGTGGCCTACGCCCGGGGGATCGGCTTCGGTGAGCTGCGCGAGCGAGGCGTACGGGTGGCCGACGACCTACCGGCCGAGCTCGTCTACGCCGGTTTCTCGCTCGGGGCGGTGGCCGCCCAGAAGCTCGCGCAGACCCGCGCGGGCGCCCGCGGAGCGCTGCTGTTCCACGCGTGCGTCCCGCCGTCGACGTTCGAGTCGGACTGGCCGGCGGACGTGCCGGTGCAGATCCACGCCATGGACCGGGATCCGTTCTTCGTCGACGACGGCGACATCGACGCCGCCCGGGCGCTGGCTGAGTCGGTCGAGAAGGCCGAGCTGTTCCTCTACCCCGGTGATCAGCATCTCTTCGCCGACAACAGCCTGCCGGCCTACGACGCCGAGGCGGCCGACCTGATGCTCCGGCGCGTCCTCGACTTCCTGGCCAAGGCGTAGCTCAACCCGCCGCTTCCCTCGGGCAATATTCAGGATCGAGCCCCTACCCCAGCCGGCGGGTACGGGCCCGATCCTGAATATTGCCCATGTCGCCGGACCGTAGCCTCAACCCGGGTGAGCGAACGGCTCGGTCAGGGCCATCAGGATCTGCCGCGACCCGGTGTACGGTGCCCGTCCGTGCGCGATCAGGATGTTGTCGATGACCAGCAGGTCACCCTCGCCCAACGGCACGCGTAGGGTCACCGCGTCGTAGGCGTCGATGACGCTCTGCCACTGGGCCGCCGAAAGGGGCGTTCCGTCGCCAGCCGCGGTGTTGAACGGAATCCCTTCCGGCCCGAACGAGGCGAGCAGCACCTTGCGCTCGACCTCGTCGACGCTCCACTGGCTGAAGAAACCGACATCGTTGCACCAGCACTCCTCGCCGGTGACCGGGTGCCGCAGCACGGCGGCGCGACGCTGGCTGGTGTGCAGCGAGCCGTCGGCCCGCCACTGCACCGCCATCGCCGCCTCGTCACCGTAGGCGGTGAGCTGCGCCGGGTCGCCGACTCCCAACGCGACCGTCCAAGCCAGACCGAAGTACGCCCGGAAGTTGCGTTCGAGCAGCCAGCCGCTCGCGCGAAACCGGGCCACCAATTCGGCCGGCAGGCCAGCCAGAACCTCGCGGGTGTCGCCGAGAAGGACCTCACCACCCCGCGCGGGGGCGGCCACACACGCCATCAGCAGGACCCGCGGCACCACGGTCCGGTACGCCTGCTCGTGGTGCAGGCACATCTCCCGGTCGGCCCCCCACTCCGGGGCGGAGTACACCTCGTCGCCGAAGTCGGTGGTCTCGGCGTACTTCTCGGGCCGGGGGGCCGCGCCATAACCGAGCACCTCGCGAGCCCGGGCCAACTCACCCGGCGTCCGCACCGAGATCCCACGGACGAGCACGGCGCCGGCCGGGTAGAGCGCCGCGTCGACCTCGGCGAGCGAGCCCACCTCCACCAGGCTGGTCATCGGCCCACCAGGGTCTGCACCACGACGGCCAGCGTCTCGAGCGCACGGTCGATGTCGGGCGCGGTCACGTCGGCGTGGGTCACCGCCCGCAACCGGCCGTGCCCGAACGGGTAGAGCGCAACGCCGGCGCGGGCGGCGGCCGCGACGAGCGTGGCCGCGTCGACGGCGTCGACCCGGAACAGCACGATGTTGGTGGCCACGGGCGAGGTGACGCTCACGCCGGGGATCTCGGCCAGGCCGCGAGCGAGCCGCCGGGCCAGCGCGTGGTCGTCGGCGAGGCGGTCGACCATCTCGTCGAGCGCGATGATCCCCGCGGCCGCGATGACCCCGGCCTGCCGCATGCCGCCACCGAGCATCTTGCGCACCCGGCGCACCGAGGCGATGAACGGCCCGCTGCCGACGACCACCGACCCGATCGGCGCCCGCAGACCCTTGGAGAGGCAGAACTGCGCGGAGTCGGCGTCCTGCACGACCTTGTCGGGGCTCACCCCCAACGCGACAGCGGCGTTGAACAGCCGCGCGCCATCGAGGTGGAGGCTTAGGCCCTGGCCCCGGGCGAACTCGGCCACCCGGGCCTGGTACTCGAGCGGGACAACGGCCCCGCCACAGCGGTTCTGGGTGTTCTCCAGGCAGATCACGCTGGGCCGGGCGAACTGCGCGTCGTCGGGATCGTCCGGAATGGACGCCGCCAGCACGGTGTCGTCGAGCGTTCCGTCGGACCGGTTGGGGATCGGTTCGTAGGCGATCCCGCCGCAGACCGACGCACCCGCCGCCTCGTAGAGGTAGATGTCCGACTCGGACCCGACCAACACCTTCTCGCCGCGCTTGGCGTGCGTGAGCAGCGCGGCGAGGTTGGCCATGGTGCCGCTGGGCATCAGGCAGGCCGCCTCCTTGCCCAGGCGTTGCGCCGCCAGCGCCTCCAGGCGGTTGACCGTCGGGTCCTCGCCATAGACGTCGTCGCCCAACGGCGCGCTGGTCATCGCCGCCCGCATGCTCGGCGGCGGCAGGGTGAACGTGTCGCTGCGCAGCTCGATCACTCCGAGTTCGCCTCCACGGTCATCGTGATCCGTTCGCAGGCAGCCGCCAGGGCCACCCGGACCTCCTCGGCCGACTCCCCCGTGGCGATCACATAACCCAGGCGGTCGTACGCGTCGCGCGCCGGCACGACGCTCGCGCCCACCCCGACGGTGACCGTCACCGACTCCACGTGCGGCATTGCCCGGGCCGCCGCGACACCGTCGATGTCGACCAGCCGGCCGGCCTCGGAGGCGAGCAGGAACCGGACGCCGGCGTAGCGGGAGCGCGCCGGTTCGAGCAGCACGGGCAGGCCGGCGAACGCCCGCAGCTGCTGCTCGAGCAGGTCAATACCGGTGGCGAGGCGGACCAGCTCGGGGATCATGCCACCGGCCAGCCGAGCGTTGATCTCCACGATCGCGCAGCCGGCCTCGGTCGGCTTGACCTCGACATGGCTCGCCCCGTATGCGAAGCCGGTCGCCGTCAAGGCCTTGGCGACGGTCTGCGCCACCTCCGGCTGCATCGACGGCGGCAGGTCGGCCGGGAAGATGTGCTGGTACTCCACGAAGTACGGTCCCCCCTCGGTCACGCTCTTCGCGGTGACGCCGATGCAGGTCGCGCGTCCGGCCACGCTGAACATCTCCACGCTCAGCTCCGGGCCGGGCAGGTACTGCTCCACCAGCACGGTCCGCGCGGTGGCCTGACCACGCACATTGGACTCGATCGCCAGCACCTTGGCGGCGTGGGCGGCGGCCTCCTCGACCGACCGGCACAGCAGCACGTTCGTGGAGCTGGAGTCGTCGGCCGGCTTGACGACGCAGGGCAGCCTGGCCGCGGCCACCGCCGCGGGAACGTCGTCGATGTGCCGCACGATGGCGAACTCCGGCTGCGGCAGGCCGGCCTCGCGCAGCACGAGTCGGGTCCGCGACTTGTCGCGGCAGTTGGCCATCGCCTCCGGCGGGTTGCCCGGCAGACCCAGACGAGCCGCCTGCCCGGCCACCGGCACCAGGTAGAACTCGCTGGTGGTGGCGACGCCGGTGACGGCTCGATACTCGTCGATCGCCTTGGTGAGCACGGCGTCGTCGTTGGTGTCGCACGCGACGACCTCGCACCGGATGTCGGCCAGGCCCCGGTAACGCTCCGGTTTGTTGGCCAGCAGCACCGGCGTGGTGCCGAGCCGGGCGGCCAACCGCAGCGCCTGCATGCCGGTGCCGGTCGTGTTCGACTCCACGAAGATGAACGGCCGCTTGGGTATCTGGGCGAAGGACCAGCTGACCACCGGGGTTCCGTAGCTGACCTCGACCGGAGCGCTCGCCACCTCACCCGGCGCGGCCCGGTAGACGCTGTCGATGTAGCGATCGCCGCGGTCCGGGAGGATCCCCACCAGGCGAGTGCCCGCCGCGGCCTGCCCGGCCAGGAAGCTCAGCACCCGGTACACCGAGCCCGACGTGTTGCCGCCGAAGATCTTCTGCTCGCGGGCCAGCGCCCGGGTGGCCGCGAACGCCTCGTCGTCGCTGAGCCAGTGCACTTCGTCGATCAACCCGTAGTCGATGTTCTCCGGTTGCAGGCTGTTGCCCAGCCCGCTCTGCTTGCGCTGCGGCCGGTCCGGCTGGGCGAAGAGCACGCTGCCGGCGCAGTCGACGGCGACCGCCCGCAGCTCGGGCAGGTGTGGCCGCAAAGCCTTCGTCGTGCCGCACAGCGACCCACCGCTGCCGACCGCGGCGACCAGGATGTGGAAGTCGCCGATCTCGTCCCGCAGCTCGGCCGCGAGGGCCGCGTACGACGCCGGGTTGTCGGGGTTGCTGTACTGGCGCGGCCAGAACGCCCCGGGCAGGTCGGCGAGGAGCGTGGCCAGCAGCTCCAGGCGGGCGCTCTGCCAGCCCTGGCCACTCATCGCGGCCACCACGTGCACCTGGCAGCCGAGCGTCTCCAGCTTGGCCAGCGTGATCGGGTCGATGCGGGGATCGGTCACGATGTGCACCGGGTGACCCAGGTGGGTGCCGACCAGCGCGAGGCCGAGCGCCATGGTGCCCGAGGAGCTTTCGATGATCGGTGCGCCGTCGGCCAGCACCCCGGACCGCTTCGCGCTCAGGATGGCGTTCTTGGCCACCCGGTCCGTCATGGCGAAGAGGGTCTGCAGCTCGAGCATGGCGTAGACCTCCACGCCGTCGGCGCCGGGAACCGACAGCCGGACCAGCGGGGTATGCCCGATCGCGTCGATGACCGAGTCAAACCTCATGCCGCACGTGCCTCCTGACCGAACTTCAGCGAATGGAACACGTGCCCGTCCGCTGCCCCATCGGCGCCCGGCCCGGTCACGGGGCCAGCTCGAGGTCGACGCCGGCCAGGGCGTCCGCGATGGCGGCGCGGCGCGCGTCCCACGCGCGGGCCTGCTCCGCCAACTGTGTGCGCTGTCCGTGCAGAAGCTCAGCCACCCGGTCCGGATGGGTGGAGCCCGTGGACCCCTTGACCCGCAGTGCCGCGTCGACGTCGAACGCCTCGGTGAGCAAGCGTTGCGGGTCATTGACCGGGTAGCCCTGCTCGGCGGCGAGCGAGGCGAGCAGCTCACCGTCTGGCTGGGCGGGCGCGAGCCCGCGTTCGGTGGCCCGCACGATATAGCGACCGACGATCACCTGCGCGGTGCGCCACGGCACTCCACCGTGCACCGTCAGCCGGTTGGCCAGAGTGAACCCGCCGAGGTAGTCGCGCTCGCAGGCCGCCCGCATGCGGTCGGCTCGGAAGCGGGCGTGCTCGAGCACCGTCGTGAACAGGCGCAGCGTCGACCGGAGCGCGTCGGCCAGGTCCCAGAGGTGCGCACCGGCCTCTTTGGACACCTCGACCATGTTGGCGTAGGGCGTGGCCCGTTGAGCCAGGGCCATGTCCAGGCTGAAGGCCACGATGTGGGCACTGCGACCGCGGATGCGCTCCAGGATCGGGAAGTTCTTCTTCTGCGGCATCGCCGAGGAGATCCCGGACAGCTCGTCGGGCAGGTCGAGGAAGCCGTACTCGCCGCTGCCCCACATCATCAGGTCGGTGGCGAACCGGCTCAGGACCACGCCATACCCCGAGAGATCGGCCGAGAGCGACAGGGCCCAGCTGCGGGACGCGACCGCCACCAGGGCATGCGGCGCCGCGCCGGCGAAGCCGAGCCGGCCGGCCATGCGGTCGCGGTCGAAGTCGAGCTCCTGCCCGGCCATGGCGCCCGCGCCGAGCGGGCACTCGTCGATCTCCTGATAGGTGAGCGCGAGGCGGCGCAGGGTGCGCAGCGTCTCGGCCGCCACGGCGCTGAGGTAGAAGCCCGGCGAGATGACCTGCGCCGCCTGCAGATGGGTGTAGCCGGGCATCGGGAGCTCGGTCGTACGGGCGGCGAGACTGACCGCCGCCTGACCGAACCGGATCAGCTGGGCAGCCGCGTCCAGCACCAGCTGGCGGGCGGCCATGCGCTGGGCGCAGGCCTGCAGGTCGTTGCGGCTGCGGTCGGCGTGCCACGCGGCGAAGATCGATCCACCCTCGACGCGCCGCTCGATCGCGAACGCGATGTCGGACAGGTTCGCGGTCGGGTCGGCCTGCACCGACGCTGCGGTGATGGCGTCCAGGCGCGCCGCCAGCCGCGCCGCGTCGGCATGGCTAGTCAGTCCTAAGTGGAGATACTCGAGCAGCAGTACCTTCTCGATGGCGAGGTAGCCGGGCAGCAACCGGGCCACCTCGAGCTCGAACTGGGGGGCCAGCACCTCCTCGTGCAGCACCTCGCTCGGCACGCCGTCGATGCGCCCGGTCAGGCTCACGCCGTCTCCTTGTCCACGACCGCCGCGAGTTCGCTGAGCACCGGGTGGGCGATCAGTTGCGGCAAGGTGATCAGACCGTCGAGCTGAGCCACCATGCGCAGCGCGGAGAGCGACCCCCCGCCGATCTTGAAAAAGTGGTCGTCCCCGCCGATCTGCTCAACCGGCAGGCTCAGCGCCGCGGCCCAGGCGATGGCGAGGCGCTCCTCGGTCGGCGTGAGCGCCCGGTGCTCGGTGGCCGCCGCGGCGGTCAGCTCCTGGGCGCGGGCGATGAGAACCTTCTTGTCGACCTTGCCGTTCGGGTTGAGTGGCAAGCGGTCGACCGGGAAGAGCCGGGCCGGTATGGCGGCGGCCGGGAGTTGACCCTGCAGATGTACGCGCAGCTCGTCACCGGTCAGCCCGTCGCCGGTCTCGTAGAACGCCACCAGGCTCTTGCCCATCCCGGGCAGCGGCGTGATGATCACCGCGCCCGCGAGCACCCGCGGATGGTCCAGGATGCGGGCCTCCACCTCGCCGAGCTCGATCCGGATGCCGTTGACCTTGACCTGCTCGTCGCGCCGCCCGTGGAACTCCAGCGAACCCGTGGGCAGCCAGCGCCCGAAGTCACCGCTGCGGTACATCCGCTGCCCGGGCCGGAAGGGATCATCGGCGTACGCCTGAGCCGTGCGCACCGGATCGTTGATGTAACCGCGCCCGACACAGATGCCCGAGAAGACGATCTCGCCCGGCGCCCCCAGCGGAACCAGGGTGTCGTCCGGACCCAGGACGTAGACCGTGACGTTGACCACGGGCCGGCCCACCGGGGTCAGCTCCTCGGCCGGCGGCCGCGACATGATCTCGTGGGTGGTGTCGTCGGAGGCCTCGGTCGCGCCGTAG
>JBLNGJ010000368.1:0-15885 GCA_050264675.1 Micromonosporaceae bacterium | reverse complement strand
CCACCGCACCCGCCCCCACGGGCTCATCGGCCGAAACCGCCCGGCCGAACTGATCAATCAGGTCTCATTCGGGGGCTCACGCCCATGCGCCCCCTCGTTTGCTCGCCTTGACGAGACGGATTACCCAAGCCGGTCGCGGCCAAACCTGCGAGTTTGCGCAGAAGCCATCAGGCTCTAGCAGAAGTCGGTGCCGCCCAGGTAGCTCGACTTCAGGTACGCCGAGTCACCGGCGACCATGGAGATCACCTTCTGGCTTCCGTCCAGATCGAAGAGGATGCCGCGACCGGAGATCGTGGTGACCAGGTAGGCCACGCTGGTGCCCTTGGCCAGCACCTGCCCGGTGATGTTGACATAGATCTTCTTCAGGTCGGTGAGGGTGGTGCCCAGCCAGGCACCGGACGGCGTCGGGATCGAGGTCGACCGGTTGACCGCGAGGTAGAGAACGCCGTTGGGGCGGAAGGAGAGCCGGATATCAGTCCAGACGCCGGTGCCTCGCGCGGTCGTGTTCTGCGGGCAGGTCTCAGCGCCCGTCGCGACCTCGGCGAGTAGACCCTGCGCCTGAAGGGAGGCCAGGCTCGCATCCAGCTGGTACGGCCCAGCACCGTCCACGGTGAACTCGATAGCGGCCGAGGCCGAACCACTGGGCGAGGCCGTGGCCCCCGGGCTCGAGGTCGGAGTCGAGTCGACGATCGCGGGCGTCGTGGTCGGTGTCTGGGCCGGGCCCGGGGTCTTGCTGCGGCAGCCGGCGACGGCGAGCAGGCCGGCGACGACAAGGATCAGACCGGTACGCCTCATGATCCCCAGTGCAGCCGATGCCGGGGTGCGCCGCAAGTCCGGTCTCTGACAGATCACCAGTACGGGACCGCCCGGTTGAGCCGCCGCCGGCGTGGGTATAGCGACACACGGACTGGCCGCGAGCTCACCGAAAGGAGGCTGGTCATGGGAATCGGCGTGAGCGTGTTCTTGATCGCCGTCGGAGCGATCCTCACCTTCGCCCTCAACCTACGCATCGGGGTCCTCGACCTTGATGTCGTCGGTTGGATCCTGATGGCTGCGGGCGTGATCGGGCTGATCGTCACGATGGTCATCTGGGGTGGCCGTCGCCGTTCGGTGGTCACCACCGCACCGAGGGAGGTTCGCCGGGTAGAGGAGCGTCGCGACGTCGACGTCCTGTAGGACAGCAGCCGTAACGGATGGCCGCGGAAGCGTTCGCTTCCGCGGCCATCGCCGCTGCATACGCTGACGAGCACGCGGCCCGTGTGGCGCGGAGACCAGCTCAGCGCCGTCCTCGCCCCGTCAGGCTCAGACGCCGCCAGGTATCGGCCTGGCGGCGTTGTCATCGACACTCCATACTGGCCCGTCGCCGGGCCGACGGGGCTTTGTGGACGGGCGTTCGCTTTGCCGCGTTCAGCAGCGAGGCGTATAAATATTGCGATATTCCTGCATCGAGGACGTCCGGCGATGCGGGTCGACCGCGAGAAAGGGACGACGTGAAACGACGGTCATTAGTCATGTTCGGTGTCGCCGCGCTCGTTGGGGGCGCCGTGACCACAGGGCTGGCCGGGGCCGCGCAGGCGGCGCCGACGGCGGATCCGAGCCCGGTCGCGCGGGCCGAGCAGGCGCTGTCGACGCACCGGTCGGCGATACGCGCAAGCAGCGGTGAGGCGTACACCGTCTACCGCACCAAGGTCGACGCCTCGGGGGCCGCCCACGTCCGCTACACCCGGGCCTACCAGGGACTGCGGGTCTACGGTGGAGACTTCGTCATCCATACCGCACCGGATGGCACGTTCGCCGGCGCGTCGGTGGGTCTGATCCGCCCGCTGACCCTGGGGACCACCGCCAAGATCTCTGCCGCTCAGGCCCAGACCGCCGCCGGTACTCACTTCGCCGGGACCATCACCTCGGTGGGTTCACCGGAACTCTTCGTCGACGCCAGCTCCGGCGTTGGCCGCCTGGCCTGGGAGACGAAGGTGAGCGGGTGGGCTCGTGACGGGGTCACACCGTCGCGCCTGCACGTCATCAGCGACGCGGTGACCGGCGCCTTCATCGGCGCCTTCGACGAGATCGAAACCGTCGTGGGCACCGGCAACACCATCTACGCCGGTTCCGTGCCCGTCGACACGACCTTGAACGGCTCGACCTACAACATGATCGACCCGTCGCACGGCAACGGCAACACCTGCGACATGAACAACGGCACGTCGACCTGCACCACGTTCACCGACGCGGACAACGTGTGGGGCAACGGCACCAACAGCAACCGGCAGTCCGCCGGCGCCGACGCCCACTACGGCGCCGCGCTGACCTTCGACTACTACAAGAACGTGCACGGGCGTAACGGCATTTTCGGCAACGGCACCGGTGTGCCCAGTCGGGTGCACTACTCCAGCGGCTACGTCAACGCGTTCTGGGACGGTGCACAGATGACCTACGGCGACGGCTCCGGCAACGCCAAGCCGCTGGTCTCGATCGACGTCGCCGGGCACGAGATGAGCCACGGTGTGACCGAAAACGTCGTGCCGGGCGGCCTCACCTACTCCGGTGAGTCGGGCGGCCTCAACGAGGCCACCAGCGACATCTTCGGCAACATGGTGGAGTTCTTCGCCAACAACGCCAGCGACCCGGGCGACTACAACGTCGGCGAGAAGATCGACATCAACGGCAACGGAACGCCGCTGCGGTACATGTACAACCCGCCGCTGGACGGTGCGTCGCACGGCTGCTGGTCGACCTCGACCCAGAGCGTCGACGTGCACTACAGCTCCGGCGTGGCCAACCACTTCTACTTCGACCTGGCCGAGGGCACCGGCGCCACCGCGTTCGGCACCTCGCCCATCTGCGGCACCGCGGCCCCGGTGGTCGGCATCGGCCGGGCCAAGGCTGAGAAGATCTGGTTCCGCGCGCTCGACGTGTACTTCACCTCCAACACGTCCTATGTGAACACCGCCAACCCCGCCAACACGGCCCGGGCGTACACCCTCAGCGCGGCCACCGACCTCTACGGTCTGTGCTCGCTCGAGTACAAGACCGTGCAGGCGGCCTGGACCGCGGTCAACGTCGCCGGCAGCGACTCGGGCTGCCCGACGCCGAACGACTTCTCCATCGCGGTCTCGCCGTCCGCCGGCTCGGTCGACCCCGGCGGGTCGACCACCGCAACGGTGAGCACCGCGGTGACCAACGGCTCGGCCGAGACCGTGACGTTCTCCGCCAGCGGCCTGCCGGCCGGCGCGTCCGCCTCGTTCAACCCGACGTCGGTCACCGCGGGCGGCTCGTCCACGATGACCATCACCACAACCACCAGCATTCCGATCGGGTCGCACGCCTTCGCGGTGGTCGGCACGTCGCCGTCCAATGTGCACACCACCACGTACACGCTCACGGTGAACGGCCCGCCCGGCTGCTCCGGCACCAACCCGAACGATGTGCCGATTCCCGACCTGTCCACGGTCGAGAGCTCGCTGCCCATCAACGGGTGCGCCGGCAACGCCTCGGCCACCAGCACGGTCGAGGTCCACATCGTGCACACGTTCATCGGCGACCTGATCGTCAACCTGGTCGCCCCGGACGGCACGCTCTACCTGCTGCACAACCGCACCGGTGGGTCGACCCAGAACATCGACCAGACCTACACGGTCAACCTGTCCAGTGAGGTCGCCAACGGCACGTGGAAGCTTCGCGTCCAGGACGCCGCCGCGCTCGACTCCGGGTTCATCGACTCGTGGACGCTGAACCTCGGCGGTGGCGGTGGCGGTAGCTGCACCGGAACCAACGGGACCGACGTGACCATCATCGACAATGCCACCGTGGAGAGCACGATCACGATCTCCGGCTGTGCGCAGGCCCCGTCGGCGACCAGCACGGTCGAGGTTCACATCGTGCACACCCGTATCGGTGACCTGATCGTCAACCTGGTCGCCCCGGACGGCTCGCTCTACCTGCTGCACAACAAGTCTGGCGGTGGGACCGACAACATCAACCAGACCTACACCGTCAACCTCTCCAGCGAGACCGCCAACGGCGTGTGGCGGCTTCGGGTACAGGACACGCGGCGCAACAACACCGGCCGCATCGACAGCTGGACGCTGACCCTCTAAGCGTCCTCAACGGCGGTGGCCGCGACGCCTCGGCGTCGCGGCCATCACCGTGGCAGGGCTAGATCTTGGCGGGGCCATCGGGTTTCTCGGGAGCTCAGCCCGTGCCCGGTCGGACTCGACTAGTGGAACCGGCTCGGGAACTGGCCGATGATGCCGGCACTCAACTGGTCGGCCATGGCCAGGATATGCAGGTGGATCTCCTCGTAGTCGGCGACGCCGGCCGCGTAGTCGCCGCCGAGCTCATGCGATGCCTCGGTCAGCGTCTGGTCCAGATGGGTCTGCATGGCCGCGCGCATCTGCGCCTGCGGCCAGAAGCGGGGGTTCGCCGCGGCCAGGAAGTCGGCGATGTCGTTGGCGTTGGCGTACCAGCGGGCGTTGGCCGCGTTGAAGGCGTCGGTGTCGCCGGCCTTGGCCGCCTGGAGCACCTCGACCGCGATCGTGATGTGGTCGTGCAGCAACGCGGTCAGCTGGGTGCCGGCGGCGTCGCCGTAGAACGGCTTGACGGCGTCGCCGATGTCGGTCTGGTTCTGCAGGAGGCGGGCCGCGGTGGCGTCGAAGCCGGCCGACCCGTCGGCGAAGGTCACGATGGCCAAGCGGGTCCACGTGACGTGATCTTCCCACAATTTGCGCATCTGGTCGTGGAAGGCGACCTGCTGTGCTGTCCGCGGCGCCGGCGGTTGGCCGTGCTGATGCTGGCCGGCCGCGGCGCTGCCGGCCGACCCGGCCGCTGCGGCCGGTCGGTTGGCGATGACGAGGGCGAGGAGAAGTGCGGCCGCCGCCAGCAGCGCGACGAGCGCGCCCCACCGGCGCCGGACGAGCGGAATCGGGTTCACGGGTCGTGTCCTTCCAGGTTCGGGCGCTGCGGGGCGCCGCGTACTCCGATCTAAAAGACGATAGACTCGACGTTAGAAGCTTAGGCTTCTTACGTCAACTCTCGTGTCCTATAGAATCGGGAGCGGCCCGTGCGCGAAGACCTGGTCAAGCGGCTGAGCAGCATCGGCGCGCTCGCCGAACCAGCCCGACGTGACCTCTATCTCTATGTCGCGGCACAGGCCGAACCCGTCGGTCGCGACCAGGCCGCGACCGCGCTGCATCTTCCCCGGCATGTGGTGAAGTTCCACCTGGACCGACTGGTGGACGAGGGACTGCTCGAGGTCGAGTTCCGGCGCCTCTCCGGCCGGCAGGGTCCCGGCGCCGGCCGGCCAGCCAAGCTCTACCGGCGGGCCGCCCGCGAGGTCACCGTGAGCCTGCCCGAGCGCCGCTTCGACCTGGCCGGCCAGATCCTCGCCGACGCTGTCCGCGCCGCCAGCACGGGAGCGCCGATCCTTGCCGCCGTGGCTGAGGCGGCGGCCTCGGCCGGCCGCCGGGTCGGTGCCCAGGCCCGGACGGCCTCCGGGTCATCGGTGGCCGACGCGCTGGCCTCCTGCGGCTATGAGCCGCGCCTGGTCGACCGCACGATGGTCCTGGCCAACTGCCCGTTCCACCCGCTCGCGGTCGAACACACCGAACTCGTCTGCGGCCTGAACCTCGAGTTCATCCAGGCGATGACCCGCGAACTCGGGCGGGAGGAGGTCGATGTCCGCCTCGACCCGGGGACGGGTCGCTGTTGCGTGACGCTGCAGCTGCCGGCCCCATCCAGCGCGTAGCACCGGGGCTCGCGGCAGCTGCGCGTCCCCTGTGGACGGTAAGGGTTGCTCAGCACCGCTGTTCCGGTGGCGGCCCTCCGACCGACACGCCCTATATGCCGGTGCCGTCGACAACGACCAGATCGACACGCAGGGCGTTCTACGTGGCTCGAGGAATGCTCATCTATCGTGGTCGAGTGACCGACGACGGCGGTTCTGTCATGTCCGCGCGGCGCCGCATCCGCGCGCGTCGACGGAGCTTCGGGCATGTATGAGCCGACCGGCCTCCCGTGGCGCCGCATCCGGGTGACGATCGTCCTGGTCGTCGCATGCCTCATCGCGATCTCCGTGACCGTCGTGCGGACTATGCCCCGCCACCCACCGGTCGAGCCGCTCACGCTCAATGACCTCGCCTTCTTGGTGCCCGACGCCCGTCAGACGGAGCTGGTCGCAGCGATCGTCAGAGCCCGAATTGCCAACGCCAAGGCCACCCCGAATCCGGCGGCGACGGCGACACCGGCGGCCTGTCTTGCGCCGCGCCCTCCCCACCGGTGGAACAGCACCCAACGCGACAACGCCACGACGATCGTCCAGGTCGGTCTGGCGCTGGGCATCTCGGAGCGGGGCCTGGTCGTTGCGCTGGCGACGGCGATGCAGGAGAGCCAGCTTTACAACCTCGGCTACCTCGGCGCCCGCAACGATCACGATTCCCTCGGGCTCTTCCAGCAGCGCCCCTCGATGGGCTGGGGATCCAAGGCACAAGTCACCGACCCGGTGTACTCCGCCACGGCCTTCTACCTGGCTCTGCAGCGGGTCTCCGGCTGGGAGTCGATGGCGGTCACGGCCGCCGCGCAGCGCGTCCAGCGCTCCGCATTCCCCAACGCCTACGCCAAGTGGGAGACCGACGCGACGTCTCTGTCAAAACAGATCCTGTGCAGTGAGAGTGCGGGCCGGCCGGCGTCGTCCGCGTGACGCTGCATCTAGATAGAGCTAGCACATCACCCGTACTCGTCGTCTCTCTCCGCAGGCCGCGGCCGTCCGGTACGCGCTCGCCGATCGGCCGGACACGTGGCGGCGCACCAACTCTGCGTCAACGCACCGGCGCATGTGGGCGTCAATGTTTGATCATCAGGCGGGTCTGGAGGGCGTCGAGTTCGGCCCACAACGTGGCGGGTAGCCGATCGCCAAAGGTGGCGAACCAATCGTTGATCTCGGGGAGTTCGGCCGCCCATTCGATGCCGTCGACATGCAGGGCGGCGGCGAGGTCGGCGTCGGAGATGACCAGCCCCGTGGTGTCGATGGCATCCGGGGTGGGCACATAGCCGATGGGGGTGTCGATGGCGTCGGCGGTGCCGTCGAGACGTCCGATGATCCATTTGAGGATGCGGGAGTTCTCGCCGTAGCCGGGCCATAGGAACCGGCCGTCGGCGCCGCGTCGGAACCAGTTCACCTGGAAGATCTTTGGTAGTTGGGTCGGGTCGGGGCTGGCCTTGGCCAGCTCAGTCCAGTAGCGCAGGTAATCCCCGGCGTGGTAGCCGACGAACGGCAGCATCGCCATCGGGTCGCGGCGGACCACACCGACCTGGCCGACGGCTGCGGCGGTGGTTTCGGAGGAGAGGGTGGCGCCGATGAAAACGCCGTGGTTCCAGTCGCGGGCCTGGGCGACCAGCGGGATGGTGGTCTTGCGGCGCCCGCCGAACAGGATCGCCGAGATCGGCACGCCGTGGGGATCGTCGTACTCCGCGGCCAGGATCGGACACTGCCGGATCGGGGTGCAGAATCGCGAGTTGGGATGTGATGTCAGGCTGCCGGACTCGGACGTCCAGGTGCGTCCGCGCCAGTCGGTCAGGTGTGCCGGCGGGGTGCCCATGCCCTCCCACCACACGTCCTGATCGTCGGTGAGTGCCACGTTGGTAAACAGCGTGTTGCCGCGCTCCAGGGTACGCATGGCGTTGGGGTTGGTGGTCCAGTCGGTGCCGGGGGCCACGCCGAAGAAACCGTACTCCGGATTGGTGGCGTAGAGCCGTCCGTCCTCGCCGAAGCGCATCCAGGCGATGTCATCGCCGAGGGTTTCCACTGTCCAGCCGGCCACGGTCGGTTCGAGCATGGCCAGGTTTGTCTTGCCGCACGCGGATGGGAACGCCGCCGCGATGAAGTGCACCCGCTGCTCGGGGCTGGTGAGTTTGAGGATGAGCATGTGCTCGGCCAACCAACCCTCCTCGCGGGCCATCACCGAGGCGATGCGCAGGGCGTAACACTTCTTGCCCAGCAGCGAGTTTCCGCCGTAGCCGGAGCCGTAGGACCAGATCTCACGGGTATCGGGAAAGTGGGCAATGTACTTGATATCGTTGCACGGCCATGCCGCGTCCAGCTCATCGGGCGAGAGCGGCGCACCCACGGAGTGCAGACAGGCGACGAACGGCGCGTCGGCGCCCATGACGCTCAGAACCGGAGTACCCATCCGCGTCATGATCTTCATCGATGCGGCGACGTATGCCGAGTCGGTCACCTCGACGCCGAACTTCGGGTCCTCGGAATCCAGCGGGCCCATACAAAATGGAATGACAAACATCACCCGACCCCGCATGCAGCCGCGGTACAGGTCGGTGAGGGTCCGCTTCATCTCGGCCGGATCGGCCCAGTTGTTGGTAGGCCCGGCGTCGGCGGGATCGGCGGAGCAGATGAAGGTGCGTTCCTCAACCCGCGCCACGTCGGAAGGGTCGGTACGGGCCAGGAACGAGTTCGGCCGGCGATCACCGTCAAGCCGCTGCAGCGTCCCGGCCATCACAAGCCCGTCGGTAAGCTGCCGCCATTCCTCGTCGGTGCCGTCACACCACACCACCCGGTCCGGCTTGGTGAGCGCCGCGACCTCTCGCACCCAGGCCAACAGCCGCGCGTGGACGGTTGGCGGATCAGAAGCTATCAAGCCCGTCATCGATGCTGTCCTCCTGCCATCGCGGCCCGTGTTCGGAATCTTGTGGCTTGCGGTAACGTGCCGTGCCTGTCGCGGTCATCTAGCCGCCCGAGCCGGAGTCTTCGCGTGATCCATGTCCGCTTCGCCTCGCAGGGCGTCCAGCAGCTCGGTCTGGCTAGCCAGCACCTGACTCAGGAACTTGCGGGCGGCACGCATCAGATCGGCCACATCAGGCCCGGCGAGGGCGTAGCGGCCGTCGGGGAGCTTGACGATGATGGCCGCCCGCCGCAACACCGCCAACTGCTGTGACATGCTGGACGCCTCAATGCCCACCTCGGCGAGAAGGTCGCGCACCGGCTTCGGGCCCTCCCCGAGCAGTTCGAGGACACGAATGCGGACCGGATGCCCGAGGGTGCGGAAGAATTCCGCCTTGCTCTGATACAGCGGAACCGGCACCAGCCCACCCCAACGACGACGTCAGCTCGCATCGTCTCAGCAATTGAACACTTTTGCAACTTCGCAGCTGGGCGGCTGCCGCCATGGTCATCCGTGACTACCGTCGGGGCGACCGGACCGGAGCGAAGGGACCTCATGGAAGAGGCCGCAACCTGCCGGATCCGGGCCAGCATCGCCCGGGGTGAATACATCCACCCTCACGAGACGATCCGCCGGCACAAGACCGGTGCGTTAATCGAGGTGTCGCTGTCTGTCTCGGCCATACGTGATGCCGCCGGCGCGGCGGCCGGTATCGCCCGGGACCTCACCGAGCGCAAACGGCTGGCGAACGAACAGCAGCGGGCAACCAGTCTGCTGGCGCGGTTCATCGACTTCACCGCGCACGACTTCAAAACGCCGATGCAGAACATCCTGATGAACGCCCAGGAAGTATCACGGCCGGGTCGGGGAGCCGGTGCAGGTGACGTTCAGCGCCGATCGGTACCCCGCCGGTTGGCGGTTCGCCGTGCGGGACAACGGCATGGGCATCCGGGCCGAGTCGCCGGCTGGTCAGGGCGCCACCATCTGGTTCACCATTCCCGACTGATCCGAAACCGCGGGCGTATCGCGGGGTGGCGCAAATCATGCGCCCCCCGCCTGCCGGGGGCCGATACCGGCTGCTACCCTCGACCCGCTCTGGGGTCACCGGCGTCGCGGCCGATGTCGGCATTCTTGTCAGGAGCCTCATGGAGGTAGGCAGTGCGCGGGTGCGTCACTGGCGCGCTGTCTGCCTCAACGTAGTGAATGCGAGCTGGTCGGAACGTGCGGTTCGCGGCGCCCCGTTCCGGGCCGGGAGCGCGGCGTGATCAACGCCACACCGCTGGCCGTACCGTTGCTGCTGGCCGGAGTGTCCGGCGTCGTCGCTGGTGGCCTGCTCGCCGCAGGTCGGCGGACGCTGGCCGCTGCGCTGGTGCTGCAGGCGTCGGCCGCGGCGGCGGTCGGGGTTGCCGGCTTTGCTCTGCTGTTGACGGAGGGCACCGCGGGTGCGCCGTTCACGGACACGCTTCAGTTCCGGCTGGGCGTTGACGGGCTCAGCGCCATGTTTCTGGGCACGTTGGGGCTGATTGCCGCGCCGGCACTGGTCTTCGCGGTCCGATACCTGTCGCGTGATCGGGCCAGCCGCATAACCGGGGTGCTGACGGCGGCGTTCCTGCTCGCGCTGATCCTGGTGCTGACGGCTCGGGACCCGGTCGCGTTCCTGGCGGGCTGGGAGCTGATGACGCTACTTCCGGGCGCCATCATCCTGGTCGCCCGCAGAGGTGATCGGGCCGCGCGCAACGCCGTGTTCGTGTACCTGGCGATCACACACCTAGGTGGGGTGGGCACCTGGGTGGCGATCCTGTTGTTGGCACAGCACGGTGCGTTGAGCGGTCGGGCCGGCCTCGGCACCGGTACCGGTCTGCAGTTGGCCATCGCGGTCGCCGCACTGGTGGGCATGGGCACCAAGGCCGGCCTGATGCCGCTACATGCCTGGCTACCCCGGGCGCACCCGATCGCTCCGGCGCCCATCTCCGCGCTCATGAGCGGAGTGATGATCAAGGTGGCGGTGTACGGGCTCATTCGGGTACTGGTCGACTGGGTCGGCGTACTCCCGCTGTGGTTTGCCGTCGTGGTGCTCGCCGCTGGCGCGTTCTCGGCGCTCGGTGGCGTGGTGTATGCGCTGTTCCAGCACGAACTGAAGCAGCTGTTGGCGCTGCATTCCGTTGAGAACATCGGCATCATCGTGCTCGGGATCGGCGCGTGCCTGATGCTGCGCGCCCGGGGCGCAACCGAATGGGCCGCGTTCGCCCTCGCGGCCGCGCTGCTGCACACGGTCAACCATGCGGTGTTCAAGGCGTTGCTGTTCCTGGGCGCTGGTGCGTTCGAGCGAGCGGCCGGGCCGCTCGAACTGGACCGGCTGGGTGGCCTGATGAGGCGGATGCCGTGGACCGGAGGTGCGTTTCTGGTCGGGGCCGCGGCGATCGCCGGCCTCCCACCGCTGAACGGGTTCGCCTCGGAGTGGCTGACCATGCAGGCACTGCTGCGCCTGCCGATGTTCGGCCAGGTTGGCGATGGCACGGCTGGGGCGGTGGCGTTGGCCGCACTGGCGGCGACTGCGGGACTGGCCGTGATGTGCTTTGTCAAGGTGGTCGGTCTGGTGCTGCTCGGCCCGCAACGGCGGCACGAGCCGGTGGTGGAGGCGCCAGCACCGATGGCCGGGGCGGTCGTCTTCCTAGCCGTCGCGTGCGTGGTGCTCGGCGCCGCACCCGGGTTACTGTTCGGAGCGCTGGTGGGCCTGGCTCCGTGGGCGCGCACCGGCGGCATATCGGTGGGAATTTGGCTGCCGGGCACAGGGGCGCTGCCAAGCGCCAGCCTGGCCGGCCTGTTGTTCGGGTTGGTCCTGCTGCTGATGCTGCTGCGCGGGCGCCGCCGCGCGGCGTCCGCGCCAACCTGGGTGTGCGGCCAGCCCGTCGAGCCGGTGCTGGGTTGGACCAGTTCCGGCTTCACTAAACCCGTCCGGCTGGTACTCGAGGCGGTGCTGCGCCCCGAACGCGACATCGCGGTCAGGCTGCAGCGCGGCGTCGTACAGGAGGTCACGTACCGCGGGCACGTACCTCATCTGATTGACGAGCGCATCTACCGGCCGACCGCGCACAGGGCGATGTGGCTGGCCGGATACGCCCGGCGGTTGCAGAGCGGCAGCCTGGGCACGTACGCGGCGTACCTGATCGCGCTGGTGATCCTACTGTTGGGTGCGGCGCGGCTGGGGTTGTTTGGATGAGTCCGGTCACCGTTGCCTCAGGTGCCGCGCAGGTGCTCGGCGGAATCATGCTCGCCCCGCTGCTGGGTGGTGTGATCCAGCATTGGAAGGCCCGGCTGCAGGGCCGTCGCGGTCCATCGCCGTGGCAGCCATACCGGGAACTGCGCCGGCTGTGGGCCAAGAGCACGGTCGACGTGGCCGGCGCCGGCGCGGTGTACCGGTTGGCGCCGGTGCTGGCGGCGGCCAGCCTGCTCGCCGCGGTGTTGCTGCTACCCGCCACCCAGGCGGCGCCGGACTGGGGCGTCGGGCACGACATGCTGGTCCTCATCGGACTCCTCGCACTGGCCCGGTTTGTTGTGACCCTGTCCGCGTGGGATACCGGCAACGGGTTCTCACTCATGGGTGCCAGCCGCGACCTGACTATCGCGGTGTTCGCCGAGGCGGCGCTGATCCTGTCGCTGGCGCTGGCGGTCCTGGTGACCGGCGGTACCGACCTCACCGCGATGATCGCAAACTCGGCGGGGTACCGACTCACACCGCTGCTGGCGATCGGCACGGTTCCATTCGCGATGGTCGTGGTGGCCGAGACCGGCCGCCAACCGGTGGACAACCCAGACACCCACCTGGAACTGACGATGATCCACGAAGGACCGTTGCTGGAGTACGCCGGCCGAGACCTGGCCTACCTGCTGTGGGCGGCGGCCGCCCGGCACTGGGTGGTCCTCGTCCTGGCCGCCCAGATTTTCCTCCCGCATCCGGCCAACCCGTGGGCGCAGCTGGCCTTGCTGCCGATCACCTTAGCCGTACTCTGCGCTGGGCTGGCCATCACCGAGACGATGCTGGCGAAGATGCGAATCCTGGTGGTGCCCCGGCTCCTGGCCGTGGGGGCGCTGGTTGGGCTCATCGGCATCTCTGCCCGATTGCTCGATCTGGCATGAGCCCGACCCTGTTCGGCGCGTTCGCCGCCCTCGGCATGGCGGTGCTGGTGGTGCGCCGGCGCTCGCTCGCAGTTGGGCTGGTCACGATCCAGTCGCTGATACTGGTCAGCCTCGCGCTGAAGGGCGCGGCCGGGGCACAGGAATGGATCGCGGCCGGGGCGCTGGCCGCCCGCAGCCTCGGGCTGGCCACGTTCTTCCTGTGGCTGATCGCCCGCACCCGCGACCCGCGGCTCGTCCGGGCCGGGGCCGGCCCGATGGTGCGCGCCGGCTTGGGCGCCACGCTGGCGCTGGCGCTGACCTGGCTGGTCCCCACGTTCGGGCTGGCGTCACGAGACGCGGAGCGGGTCGTGCTCGCCCTGGTCGCGTTCGGGCTGGTGATCGCGGCCACCCGGCGGGCCACCCTGTTCCAGATCCTGGGCGTGGTACTGGTGGAGAACGGCCTCGTCCTCGGGGCGCTGGAACTACCGGCGACGTCGTGGCTGATCGAGATCGGGGTCGCTGTGGATCTGACCCTGATCGCGCTCGTGGCCGGCGTTTTCCATGACCGTATCTTTGCCGAGTTCGGGTCAGGCGACACTGAGGCGCTGAGGAGCCTGAGTGACTAGCCGCGAGGCCCTTGCCGTGGCCGCCATCCTGGCACCGCTGCTCCTCGGGGTGGTGCTCCTGGTGCTGCCACGGCGATGGGCGGTCACGACCGCACTCGCCGGTGCATTCGGCTGCGCCGCCGTCGCGCTGAGCGCCGCAGCCGCTGCCTTGACCGACCCCCGCCAGTCACTGGTCGGCAACTGGGTCATCCTGGACCCCGCCGGTGGGCTGATGGTCGGCGTGATTGGGGCGGTCGGGCTCGTCAGCGTCCTGGCCTCACCGTCCTATCTGGACAGCAACCGGGCCGCGCTGCTCGGTCACCGCCGGCGCGAGGCGACCTACTTCGGCGTGCTGTACCTATTCTGGGGCGTGCTGGTGGCGGTACCGTTGGCCGGCAACCTCGGCGTGGCCTGGCTGCTCGTGGAGGCCACGACGGCGGTCTCCGCGCTGCTGGTCGGATTTAGTGGCAAGCCCCGGGCGCTGGAGGCTGGGTGGAAATACCTGATCCTCACCTCCCTGGGTCTGGGCATCGCCCTGTTCGGCATCGCCGTCCTCGCCGCCGGCGTGCCGGGCGCCGGGCTGGGCGCGCTGTCCTGGCGGGCGCTGTCCGGGTATGCCGCCAACCCGCAGGTGGCGCTCATCGCATACCTGCTGCTGATGGCCGGCCTGGCGGCAAAGATCGGCTGGGCCCCGGTGCACAACTGGTTGCCCGACGCGCATTCCGAGGCGCCAGCGCCGGTGTCGGCGCTGCTGTCCGCAGCCCTTCTGCCGGCCGTGCTGCTGGTGGCATGGCGGTCCGAGCGAAGCCTGGCCCCGGTGATCGGCGCCGGCGCGGCCCGCGGCGTGCTCATCGCGTTCGGCTTGGCGTCGATCGCCGTGGCGGTACCGTTTCTGGCGCGGCCCCAGCCCTGGAAGCGGCTGTTAGCCTACTCCAGCCTGGAGCACATGGGCGTGATCGCGCTGGGCATCGGGTTCGCCCACCCGATCGCGTTGGCCGGCGTCGCCATCCACGTCGTCGGCCACGCGATCGCCAAGACGATCGGGTTCTGCGCGGCCACCCCGCTGCTGGTACACGAGCCGACCGCCGGAACCCAGGCGGTCACCGGTCTGGGCCGCAGCCGACCCACGCTCGCCGTGGCCGTGGGGCTCTGCCTGGGCTCGCTGGCCGGCCTGCCGCCCTCACCGCTGTTCGCCAGCGAGCTACTCATCGTCGTGGGTGGTTTTGCGGCCGGCCAGACCTGGCCGGCGGTCGCCGCCCTCGCGCTGCTCGCGCTGGCATTCCTCGGCCTGATCCACGCGCTGATCGAGACAACAGCCGGCGAGACGTCACGGGAACGTGGTGTCCGGCCGGCTGGACTGCGTGGGGTGGCCGCGCTCACCGCCGTCGGTGCGGTCTTGCTGCTCGTGCTGGCCGGCACCGCGTTGTGGCTGCCATCCAGCGACGTCGTGCTGGCGATGGTACGAGGCGAATTATGACCGGTGACGTCGAGTTCGTCGAGGCTGCGCCGGCCGAGTACCGCACGCAGATCGCGAGGGCCGAGGCCGGCGGGTACCGGTTCGGCGGCCTGTACGCATCCGATGCCGGCGCCGTGGTGCGCACCATCCTGGCCGCGCCGGACAGCCAGCTGCGGCTGATCAGCACCCGCACGGATGACGGTGCTACTTCGTCCATCGTGGACATCTTCCCGGCCGCCGGGTGGGACGAACGGGAGGCCGCCGACCTGTACCGCGTCGGCTTCGCCGGGCATGAACCGCTCCGACCTCTGGTCCGTAGGTCAGATGTGGGCGCATGGACCGTGCCGGTCACCGGATCCGGCCCGTACCAGGTGGCGGTCGGGCCGATCCACGCCGGCATCATCGAGTCCGGCCACTTCCGGTTCCACGTCGTCGGTGATCGGATCCTGCACCTAGACGCTCAGCTGTTCTACAAGCACCGCGGACTGGAGCGCGCCGCCGAAGGCCACGACCTCGCGGCGAGTCAGCGGTACCTCGGCCGCGCCTGCGCGGCGTGCTCGGTGGCGAACACCGTGGCGTACGCCCACGCCTGCGAGGATGTCCTCGGCCTGGCCGAATCCGCGGAGCTGTCCCGGGTCCGCACCCTCCTGCTGGAGCTGGAACGGACCTGGAGCCACCTCAACGACATCGCCGCGATCTGTGCCGGCGTCGGCCTGGCCGCTGGCAACCACCGGTTCTTGGCGCTGACGGAACGGGCCCGCCGGCTCAATGCGGCGCTGACCGGCCACCGCTTCCTATTCGACACCGTCCGGATCGGCGGCAGTGACCTGGTCATCGATGCCGACCAGGTGGCCGCCGCCCGAGCCGAGCTCGCCGAGCTGCGACACGAGGCCAGGGTTAGCTGGCGTGAACTCATCTTCAACGCCTCGCTCCAGGATCGCTTGTCCGGCGTCGGCGTGCTCACGGCCGAAAACGCGCACCGGCTCGGTACGGTCGGGCCAGCCGCCCGCGCCGCCGGCCTGGCCGAGGACGCCCG
>JBLNGJ010000367.1:0-3092 GCA_050264675.1 Micromonosporaceae bacterium | reverse complement strand
GCCACCACGATGCAGGCTCTGATCGCGGCCGGGCGGGACAACCTGGCCGGCAAGGTCTTGCTGGACATCGCCAATCCGCTCGACTTCTCCGCCGGTTTCCCACCCACCCTTTTCGTGAAGGACACCGACTCGCTGGCCGAGCAGATCCAGCGCGAGTTCCCCGAGGCGAAGGTCGTCAAGGCGCTCAACACCATGACCGCACGCCTGATGGTCGACCCGCGCCAGTTGGCCGACGGCGAGCACACCGCCTTCGTGTCCGGCGATGACCTCGAGGCGAAGAGGATCGTCATCGCGTTGCTGAACTCGTTCGGCCACACCGACGTCATCGACCTGGGTGACATCACCACCGCCCGGGGCACCGAGATGCTCCTGCCCGCCTGGGTACGGCTGATGGGCGTGCTGAACACCCCGTACTTCAACTTCAAGATCGTCCGCTGAATGGCACCGGGCCCGTTGGCACTCGTGGGCTCGGGGGAGTACACGGTGCCGATGCTCGAGGTCGAGCGGAGTCTGCTCGATGGTCGACCGTCCCGATACGTTCAGATCCCGACCGCGGCGAGCGCCGAGGGCGACCAGCGCCTGGCGTACTGGGTGGAACTTGGCCGGGCCCAAGCGGCACGGCTCGGCGTCGAGGCCGTCCCGCTCGTCGTCACCCACCGCGACGAGGCCGAGGACCCCGCGATCGTTGACCAAGTCGCGGGGGCCGGTCTGATCTACCTGTCGGGCGGTAGCCCTGGACTTCTCGCCCGTACCTTGCGGGGCACCGCGTTATGGCGGGCCATCGTTGAGGAGTGGCGCAGTGGTGCCGCGCTGGCCGGCTGTAGCGCGGGTGCGATGGCGATGGCTGACCACGTACCCGACCTGCGGCACCCGGTCCGTGGTGGCGAGCGCGGTCTGGAACTCCTGCCGCACATCAGGGTGCTACCGCATTTCGATCGGATGGTCGGCCGCCTGCCCGGCGTACTCACCCGGCCGTTCTTTCGTTCACCGATCGGTGTGCACGTTGTCGGCATCGACGAGGACACCGCCATCGTCGGCGGGCCCGAGACATTTTCCGTCCACGGTAGACAGTCGGCCTGGCTACTCAATGGCGGTCAGCGGCACGAGTTCCGGCCGGGTTCGACCATCGAGCTGCCTACGTCCGATTGAGGATGACATCCTCAATCGGGCGGCGCGGCGTCGCCGGTGCCGGCGTCGTCGGGTACCCGATCCGCAGCACCGTCTGGGCGACCTGCCCGGTGACCGTGTCAGCCAGGAGGTCCCGGAGCTTCGGCACCTCCAGCAGTTGACTCAGCGGTGTCGCGGCGAGCCCGCGAACGGTGGCTGTCAGCAGCACCCGTTCCAGAGCGGCTCCGGCGCGCAACCAGTCCACCTTCGTGTCGCCGTCGGTGAAGAGCAGCACGAGCGTCGGGTCCGGCTCGAACGCGACCGTCGTGGTAGGCGTCCCGTGGCCGATGCCGAAGTCCCGCAGCGCGAGGGCGGCGTCGGTGTCCCGCGGTCCGAACGCCTGCCGGGGAACGCCGTCGCGCCGGCCGACCCCGCCGGGGGTGGTCCAGGCCGCGAGCTCCTCGAGGTAGTGCGGATCCGCCCGCATGCGGTTCTCGGCCGTGCGGGTGAGGCTGAGTACGCCGTCGCGCAGAGCCGGTTCGAGTACGACCAGGGTGGCCCCCTCGGCCGCCGCGGCTCCGGTGAGCTCTCGCAGCAGTTCGGGAGGGACCGGGCGGTCCGCGAACGGGCGACGGTTGGTGTGCCGGTGCGGTATCGCGGCGGCCAGGGCGCGCACAGCCGCCGGCGGTTCGGCCGTACCCGAGATCGACACGCTCGCCGCGACGTAGGGCTCATCGCGCATCGGCATCAGCCGGACCTCGGTCTCGCGCCCGCGCGCGCCCAGGGCGACCCGCAGATTGAACACGGCCGCACCGACGCTGAGGTACATTTCGCGGCCGTCCGGGTCGAGCGTGGTGAGCTGGCGGCGTCGGTCGATCAGCACGTCCACCCGGTCATCCCCGGTGCGGAACAGCCACGGCTGGGTGTTGTGGATCGATGGGGCCGCCGTCGCCGCGATCAGGCAATCCCGCAGTTCCGCACCGTTCATGCGGACAGCCTTGCCGTGGTGGGCGCACGGTGACACGGCCACCCGGATCAGAGCCTATGGGCCCAAGGACCCTGGAACGCACTCATCCGGGCGACGGACGGCCGTCGCCCGCAAGGTCGCCTGATGATCTTGGCGAAGAGGTGAGAACGCGCCGGGCCGCGCCAGGGGTGCCCGGAAGCTACCCTGGGGGCGTATGAGATGACCCCCAGGGAGGCGCAGTGCGCAGTTCGAACCCGGTTCTCACTCGGCTGACGCCGGAGACGAACGCCGGGTACCGGCCCGCCCCGAGCACCGGCTACCCGTCGGATCCGTCCTATCCGAGCGTCGTCGCGCCGGCCACCACCGACCGGATGACCATCGACGACGTTGTCGTCCGCACCGTCGGGCTCCTCACGCTCACCGCGGTCTCGGCCGCGGCCGCCTGGACCATGATCCCCGATCAGTACACGTTCGCGGCCTGGATCGGCGCGGCCATCGTCGGGCTCGTCCTCGGCTTTGTGATCACCCTGGCCCGCATCACGAACCCGGCGCTCATCGCGGCCTACGCCGTGGTCGAGGGCGTTTTCGTGGGCATGGTCAGCAAGTACTACGAGAGCTTCTTCGACGGCATCGTGCTGCAGGCGGCGCTCGGAACGTTCGGCGTCTTCTTCGTGATGGCGGTGCTCTACAAGTTCCAGGTGATCCGGGCGACGCCCCGCTTCATCCGGGGCGTCATCGGTGCCACCGTCGGCGTGTTCGTGGTGATCCTCCTGAACTGGATCCTGTCCCTGTTCAACATCAACACGCATCTGCGCGACGGCAGCCCACTCGCGATCGGGTTCAGCCTGTTCATCATCGTGATCGCGGCGCTGAACTTCATCCTCGACTTCCACCTCGTCGAGGAGGGCATCCGCCAGGGGGCCCCACGCAACTTCGCCTGGCTGTGCGCGGTCGGCATCCTCATCGGCCTGATCTGGGTGTACATCGAGATCCTGCGCCTGATCAGCTACTTCCGAGA
>JBLNGJ010000366.1:0-3255 GCA_050264675.1 Micromonosporaceae bacterium | reverse complement strand
CTCACCATGGGGAGAGTGAGCGGGGCGCCCGGTCGGGTCCTCGGCCGCGGTTACCAGTGGCGGTCCATCGACTGCTGCACCGCGGTGCGGGCGACGTCGCGGACTTCCGCGGCGCCCGGCTGCGGGCTCGGGGGTGGCTTGGGTCGGTCCTTCACAAGGTTGATCCTTTCGTCCGTCGCGCTGGCTAGCGCGCGAAGAAGTGCCACCCGACCCACCACCAGAAGCCGAAGATGGCTATTCGGCCCACGGGTAGGCGGCCCACCCGGTACTGCATGATGAAGCCGCTCAAGTCGGCCAGGGTGGGGATCTTCGACTCCTCCCGGCGGGAGAGCCAGCCGACCGCGGCCAGGACCAGGCCGGTGAGCAGGAAGAGCGTGATGATGATCGCGCGCGAGCTCATCGGCGCACCAGCGCCCAGAAGGCGGTCAGCCAGCCGAAGTAGCAGGCGGCCCGGGCCGCGTACTGGTCCAGCACCGGATCGGCGAGCAGGGACAGCGTGGGGTACGCGTCGATCGAGTGCTTGGTGAACGCGAACAGCTCGATGAACGACAGCAACAGCAGGGGCAGCAGCCACCAGGCGGCGCCCCGGGCCAACCGGCGCGGCGCCGGCCGGCGCCCGGCCCGGCCGGTCATGCCGATCCACACCAGCGTGCCGCCGACCGCCAGCACGAGCAGGTTCGCCGAGAGTGAGAAGGACGGGACGAGCCCGCCCACCAACGCGATCAGCACGAAGACCGGGATCATGACGATCGGCCGGTCCCAGGTCCGCACGGCCTCGGCCGTCACCTCGGTCGGGTGTTCCACACCTCGATTGTTACCGCCGCCGCAAACGCCCGGAAGCTTCCCCCACCCCCAATCCTCCCAGATCTCCCCGCTGGCGGCGCCGCCCCCCCGCGCTCAGCCGGGCGGGATCGGTGCCGAAGCCACGCCGGCCCGGATCGCGGCGAGCACGGCCGCCACGTCGCCGTACCCGGTGAAACCAGCGGCGAGACGGTGACCGCCGCCGCCGAGGGCGACCGCGACCGCACCGCCGGCGGTGCCGCCGCGGCTGCGTAGCGAGATCGACCACTGGCCGGGCCCGGCCGGCTTGACCAGGCACGACACGTCGGCCTCGGCGGTGGTGCGCAGGATGTCGACAAAGCTCTCCAGCACGTGGGCCGGCTGGCCGTAGCGGTCGAGGTCTTCGGGCAGCGCGTAGGCCAGGACGAGCCCGCGGCCGTGCGCGGCGGCCGGGTCGAACTCGCTGCGGGCCAGCACGTCGGCGAGCAGCCGCACCGCGCCGTACGGGCGGCTGTCGAAGAGGCGTAGGGCGATCTCGGCGGCCGGCGCGCCGGCGGCCAACAGCCGAGCGGCCAGGGCGTGCACCTGCGGGGTGGTGCTGTCGAAGCGGAACGAGCCGGTGTCGGTGGCCAGGCCCACGTAGAGGCAGGTGGCGATGGCCCGGTCGTACTCGACGCCCAGCCGGTCGAGCAGCTGGGCGGCGACCACCGCGGTGGCGGCGGCGCCCGGGTCGACCAGGTCGAGGGTGCCGAAGCCCGGGTTGGACGCGTGGTGGTCGAGCACCAGCCAGGCGCTGGCGGCGGCGAGGTGGGCGGTGAGCGGACCGAGCCGGGCCGGGCTGGCCGCGTCGAAGCTGATGCCGATGTCGGGTACGCCCACCGTGTCCGGCGGCACCAGCAGGTCCAGCCCGGGCAGGAACCGGAACGGCGCCGGCACCTCGAACGCCCCGCCGGCGGCCTCCACCGGGAAGCTCGCGGCGACCGTGGTGAACCCGAGCCGGCGCAGGCCCAGGCCGAAGCCGAGCATGCTGCCCAGCGCATCCCCGTCGGGGTTGACGTGGCAGGCGAGCAGGATCGGCACCGCGCGCGGCCGGCCGGCGAGCAGCTCGGCCGCGCGGTCCAGCGCGTCGGTGACGGCGAGGGTGGGCGTGGTGGCGGAGGCCGCGCCCGCACTCACCGCAACACCTTTCGTTCGCAACTGCGGGGCTCGCTCCGCTCGCTCCTCGTGCTCACCGGCGCTCGCCCAGTGCGGCGTCGTGCATGGCCTCGTCGAGCACGGCCTCCTCGGGTTCGTCCGGCTCGGCCACCCGGTAGGGCTGGGCATCGCCGGCGTAGCTCTTGCCGGCGGCGAGCTGCTGCACCCGGGCGTCGGACTCCCGGGCGGCCTCCAGCAGCTCGTCGATGTGGCGGGCATGGTCGAGCACCACGTCGGCGACGAAGGTGAGCGTGGGCGAGTGCCGCAGCCCGAGTGCCCGCCCGACGGGGCCGCGCATCATGCCCTTGGCGCTGTCCAGGGCGGCCGCGGTCGCCGCCTGCTCGGTGGCGTCACCGAGCACCGTGTAGTAGACCGTGGCGTCGCGCAGGTCCGCGGTGATCTTCGTATCGGTGATGGTGATCATGCCCAGGCGCGGGTCTTTGATCTGGGTACGGACGACCTCGGCGACGAGCTCTTTGACCCGCTCGGCGTGCCGACGTACCTTGGCCGGATCTGTCATCTCCTCCACCTCCGCTGTTCGCAAGTGCCGGTGAACACATGCCGGTGATGGGCGCAGCCCCGCCGTCTCGACCTTACCCGGTGGACGCTCCCGCCCCGGCCAGCGCATCAGCTGTCTCAATCCTGTTCGGAGTGCAGGCGCCGGCGTACCGCCAGCAGCTCCACCTCCGGCCGGGCGGCGACCAACCGCTCGCACGTGTCGAGCACCTCGCTGATGTGCCCGGCGTCGGCCGCCACGGTGGCTACCCCGATCTCGGCCCGGCCATGCCGGTCGAGCAGGCCCACCTCGGCCGCGGCCACCTCGAACCGGCGCAGGGCGGCGATGATCGGACGCACGTAGGAGCGCTTGGCCTTCAACGATCGGGAGTCCCCGGGCAGCAGCAGGTCGAAGACGGCCGTCCCGGTGTACACGAAGAGTCACCTTACCGAGGTGGGCCGGTCCGCGCCCGGTGGCGATCAGCTGTGCGCCAACGTGACCACGGGAATACGGTGTCCACACGCCCGCGCCAGCCGTAGGTCGGCCGTCAGCAGCGGCAAGCGCAGTTGTTCGGCGAGCGCGACGTACACCGCGTCGTAGGTCGACAGGTTGGCGCGCAGCGCCCAGGCCGCGGACAACAGGCTCTGGTCCACATGCAGCACAACAGCCGCCCCGATCCCGTCCATCATGTGCATCGCGTACGCGCGCGCCGGCTACGGCGATGGGGGAGCCCGAACCTCGGACCCCCCCATCGCCGTACGCCTGCCGTCATCCGACCGACGGCT
>JBLNGJ010000365.1:0-11556 GCA_050264675.1 Micromonosporaceae bacterium | reverse complement strand
ACATGACGGTGGATGCGCTTACGCCATAACGCGGTGAGCCGACCATCCCAGCCGGCGAGCAGCTGATCGAGCTCGGCACAGCGGCCGGCCCCGCCGCGGGCCACGAGCAGGGCGCCGAGCGCCGCCTCGAGCTGGCCGCGGGCCCGCGACAGACGCGCATGCGCGTGGTTGGCCGACACGCCGAGCACGCTGGCGATCTCCCCGGCCGCGAGGTCGTGCCGGATGGCGAGCTCGATCACCTCGCGGTCACCGTCGTTGAGGCCCGCCGCCGCGGCCCGCACCAGCGCGCGCACCTCGGCCGCCTGCACCGCGCGCCCCGGGTCGGTGCCGTCGCCAGGCGGCGGAAGATCGTCCTCGATCGGGGCGGTGCGCCGGCGCAGGCGCAGCCGACGCAGGCACTCGCTGCGGGCGATCGCGTAGAGCCAGGCGCCGAACCGGTCCGGCTCGCGCAGCTGGGCCACCCGCTCACTGGCGATGAGAAACGTGTCGTGCACGACGTCGTTGGCCGCGTCCCCGTCGGCGAGCAGCGTGCGGCTGTACGCGTGCAGCCGCGCCGCGTAGCGGCGGTAGGCGCCGTCCAGGCCGGCCGGATCCCGGGCCAGCATCGCGGCGACCAGCGCGCGGTCCTCCGCCGCCGGAGCACTCATGTTCCGCACCCTCGCCGGTCATGGACGGTCGTGCACGGTTTGTGCGGCAATCCGACAGCACCCCGGTGGTTAGCCGGACGTGGTGGATGGGCAAGACAGGGGCGACACCGAGACCGCGGGCCTGACAGCGACGCGGATCATCCCGACGTGCACCGGGGAAGAAGGAGGAGAGCGATGTTCGCCATGAACGGGGCGAAGCGCACCCGAGAGGCCGAGCGGATCACGACGCAGGCCTGGGAGAACCTCGTCTCCCGGGTCGAGTCGGCCGCCGCCACGGCCCGGTCGACCAAACGTCGCGCCGCCGACCTGGCCAACGGGGCCCAGAGCCGGGTGGGCGCCACGGCCGATGAGGCGCGTTGGCGGGCCAACGCCGCCCTCGACGCCCTCGCCGGCCACCGTCCGCCGCGGCCCTGGGGCGTGATCGCCACCGCGGCCGCGATCGGCGCGGTGCTCGCTCTGGTGACGACCGAGATGGCCCGCCGGGCGATGGCCCGCCCGGCCTTCGACCTCGACGTACCGGACGACCTGGCCTCGGCCGACACCTATGGATCCGGCCCGCTGATCGACCCGGCCGACCGGACCAGCTGATCGACCCGACCCCGCGCGGGCGTCGGCGTAGGTACGACGGCGCGGCGTGGGGCTCAGGTGAGCAGCAGGCCGGCACCCCAGACGACGGCGATGGTGAGCGCGGCACCGAGCTCGATGAGCATCGCGAGTCCGGTCGCCTTCAACGCGTGCACGGTGGAGCGCCACGCCCGTCGCGAGTCACCTAGGCGCACCCGCTCGGCGAGCCAGATGCCGAGCAGGAAGCCGAGCACGAGGCCGACCACGGGCACCACGAAGAACCCCACCACGGCGAGCACGCCGCCGGCGAAGAGCGACCGGTAGGGCACACCGGTGCGCTTGAGCTTGCGTCCAGGCCAGGCGTACTTCACCACCATGCCGACGGCCGCGACACCGGTCGCCACCAGGAGCACTACCCATTTGCCCCAACCGCCGGTGGTGAGCAGGGCCCAGGCCAGCACGCCCAGCCAGCAGACGACGAGCCCGGGCAGCGCCGGCACGATGACACCGAAGATGCCGACCACGATGGCGAGCCCGGCCAGCAACGTGATGGTGGCGTCCGTATCGGTCAGCTCCACGCCCTCACCTTCCCGTCCGCCGCCAGGTTGAAACCGGATCCCTCCATGCGCGGGCCTGCCATGCTAGTGGGCCCGTGCCAACGACGACCCGGCCAGCGGGTGGCTCAGGAAACCGGCAGCGCGTCGTGGGCGGCGCCGGTGCGGGCGTGGCGGTGCCAACGCAGGCGGCTGCCCACCAGCGCGGTCACAGTGGACTGGACGACCACCAGGTACATCAGCTGCCGGTACCCCACCTGTTGCAGCGGGAGCGTCCACAAAGGACCACGACGCTCGCCGTCCAGGCCGAACGCGTAGGCCGCAGCCAGCGCCTGCAGCCCCAGGAACCCGAGCCAGACCACGGCGACCTGGCTGAACGGCAGGAAGATCAGGCCGTAGATGGCGTACCCGTCCACCGCCGGGGCGACCAGCGGCAGCAGAACCTGGAACAACAGCAGGTAGGCCAGACCGCGCCGACCCAGCCGCCCGGCCGGCCCGGGCTCGATCACCGCTCGCCGATGCTTCCACATCGCCTGCATGGTGCCGTAGCACCACCGGTAGCGCTGGCCCCACAGCTGGCGCATGGTCGAGGGAACCTCGGTCCAGGCCCGCGCCGCCGGCTCGTAGACCACCTGCCAACCGGCCCGCAGCACCGCCATGGTGAGGTCGGTGTCCTCGGCCAGCGTGGCCGACGACACACCACCCACGTCGGCCATGGTGGTTCGGCGGAACGCGCCGATCGCGCCGGGGACCGTCGGCATGCACTGGCCGATGTCGAACATGCGGCGGTCGAGGTTGAAGCCGATGACGTATTCGAGGTGCTGCCAGCGACCGAGCAGGCCGGTACGGTTGGCCACCTTCGCGTTGCCGCTCACCGCACCGACACCAGGCTCGGCGAACGGCTGCACCAACCGGCCAACCGCCGCCGGCTCGAGCACCGTGTCGCCATCGACGAGCACGAGCAGCTCACCGCGGGCCGCGGCGATGCCGGCATTGAGCGCCGCCGGCTTACCGGCGTTGCGCTGTGAGATGACCCGTACGCCGCGCAAGCCAAGGTCACGCACGACAGCGGCGGTGTCGTCGGTGGACCCATCATCGACGACGATCACTTCGACCCACGGGTAGTCGCTGCGCACCAGCGACCAGACCGTGGCGGCGATGTTGGCCGCCTCGTTGTACGCCGGCACGATGACCGAAACCGGGCCAAGATAGCGCGGCGGACGCTCGTCCTGCCGACGAGAACGGCGGACGTGAATGCGGGCGAAGATCACCTGCAGCACCAGGCGCAGCACCCCGAGCGCGAGCGCCAGGCCGAGCAGCACCGCCATGATGCGGGCCAGCCAGGCGCCGGCGAGCTGGGCCACCCGAAGCGCCCAGCCGCGGATGCGTTCGGTTGCCCCGGCCGGACCCGCGTCGGCCGGCAGGCCGAGCCCCGCCGAGACGGTGGTGAACTGGTAGCCCTGCGCCGGCAACGTGCCGAGCAGCCGGTCCAGGGCCGCGATCGTCTCGGTCCGGTCGCCGCCACCGTCGTGCATCATGACGATCGCCCCGGCTCCGTTGACGGGCGTACCGTTCGCCACGATCTTGTCGACACCGGATCGTCGCCAGTCCTCGGTGTCGAGGTCGGCGAGCACGGTCAGGTAGCCGGCCGCCGCCACGTCGCGCAGCGCCGCATAGTCCGGTCCGGTGATCGCGTCCGGAGTGGACGAGTAGGGCGGGCGCATGAGGGCGGTGACGCGCCCGGTCGCCCCGGCGATCGCGTTGCGGGTGAGGGTCAGTTCGAGCGTGCGCCGCCAGGCCGGCACCGCCGCCAGCTGCGGGTGCGTGAACGTGTGGACGCCGATCTCGTGACCTTCGGCCAGGATGCGCCGAGCCAGCTCCGGATAACGGTCCACTTCGGAGCCGATGACGAAGAACGTGGCGTGGGCCTTGTGACGGGCGAGCACGTCCAGGATCTTTGGCGTCCACTGTGGATCAGGTCCGTCGTCGAAGGTGAGGGCGATCACTCCCCGCGGCATGCCCCGGGTCTGCACCTGCCCGTTCGGCGTGATCCGGACCACTGGACCGCCACCGGTGACCGCCTCGGGCGCCGGCGCGCCCGTCCGTACCGGCGGCGAACCGCCACCCTCCCCACCGACGTGACTGATCAGTCCGTTGAAGCACAGCTCGGCCAGCAGCACCAAGCTGCCGAGCAGGAGCAGGATCCAGTGCGCCCGGGGCTCCCGTCGACGCGCACGGGACGGCCGGTGGCGCGCCACCTCATGGGCCCTTCTTGGGATGGCTCGGGGTCTGGCTGGGCTGATGGCGGCGGGTGGTCGAGGGCCCCGCGGTTGGCGAGGTCACCGCGCCACCCGGGGCCGTGTTGAGGGACGGGGCCGGGGTCGACCGAGGCACCGCCCGTTGGGTGGCGACCGGACCGGCGCTGCCATTCTCGCCGGCATCCGGCAGACCGGGCAGCGTGAGCGACGCGCCGAAGAGGCCGGCTGTGAGCACACCGAGCACAGTGAGCAGCACCATGCCGACGATCGAACCCAGCGCGACCGCGATGCGCTGCCGCCGGCCGGAACGGTCGACGAAGACCGGACGTGCGGTGACGCCATCGTTACGCATCCGCGCCGCCCGTACGGTGATGCCGCGGTCCCGCTCGCGCGGATGGCTGCCACGCGGAGTGACCTGACCGTCACCCGCGCCGGCACCGCGGGCACGCGTTCCAGCACCAGGGTCACGCGGAGTGGGAACACGGTCACGCGTGCTGGAATCGCGGTAACGCCCGCGAGCGCTGTCGCGCACGCTGGCATTGTCGCGCACGCTGGCATTGCGGTCACGCACGACGATGGGCCCCGCCGTCCAACCTGACCCAGTCGCGATACGCGGGGCGGGCCCGGTCCTGGGGGTTCACGGCTGACCACGACGCCAGCTTGGCCGCAACCCAGAGCACCCGCAGGTGCAGCAGTGCCCTTGGCATAACTCCCTCTCCACGTCGGGTGGACGACGGGTCGCCCGCGCCCTGCGGCCATCGGTCGGCTCGGCACCTCAGCCGAGCCGGCGATAGCTCCGGCGACACGGTAGCGGACACACCTGAGAACCTCCCGGGTGGAGTAATGGTGTGTCGCCGGGGTAGCACCGGGCGGGCGGCGACGACTAGGGGAGTTGCCGCCCGCCCGGGCGAAAGGGGGCCGGGACCAGCCGCCCGAACACCGTTCGGTGGCGGTGTCGGTCGGTTTCTTTCACTCAGGTCAGCGCCGACCGCGCCGTTTCTGTCACTCCGGCGGGGCGCGGGTAGTCGTGGCGGAACCGGCGGTGACGCCGACCCGAGCCGTCGCGCCCGGCCGGGCTACCGGTAGCTGAGATCCCCCGGTCGCGCGGCGCTCAATGCGGGGTACGGCTGGCGTGCGGGTTGGGCGTACGGCTCGGCGGCGCGCTCTTCATCGGAGGCTCGGTGGCGTCTTCGGACGCGAGGAGACCGGCACAGAAATCGTCCACGTTGGCCTTACCCCCGGCGGCCACCACAAGATCACCAAAGGCCGGCGTGTCCAAGGCGCGGCCGCGCTCGGGGCCCACGTGGTGATCATAGGCCTGGCAGA
Source organism: Micromonosporaceae bacterium (assembly GCA_050264675.1). Classification (GTDB taxonomy): domain Bacteria; phylum Actinomycetota; class Actinomycetes; order Mycobacteriales; family Micromonosporaceae; genus JBLNGJ01. The sequence continues at coordinate 6,207 of JBLNGJ010000365.1, read as the reverse complement.
GCCCGAGCAGCCCGGAGGCGGCGGCGCTCGCGCCGGGGTGGGTGGACGCCCGGGCAGGCGTGGTCGGCCGGTGGTTCACCGTGGGCGCCGCCGCGGTGCCCGGGTGAAGCGGGGTCGGCAGCACACCCGTACTCGCGGCCAGGGCCAGGCCACCGGCGGCGACCGCGCCCAGAGCCAAGGCGGCGGGCAGGGTCAGCATCCGGGCCAGCATGGATCGGCGCCGCGCGGCGTGCGGCACGCTGACGCGGGCCGCACGAAACGCGGCCACGGCGGCCTCTTCACCGGCCGGATCGGCGGGTGACACTGCGGCCGCCTCGGTCAGCAGGTCGGCGAGCGGGTCGCGTGCTGGTACGCCGCGGACGGGGTATCTGGGGCTGCCGCGTTCGTAGGCACCAAGGAGCCGCTCGGCCGCCTCCCGGTCGATTCGGTGGCGTCGGGGGGTGCTCATCTCATCCCTTTCAGCGTCAAGCCCTGCTCCCGCGTCACTGACCCGGCACCGGTGAGCGCGGACGCGGCATCTCCACCGGTATCTCGCCATCTCCGGCCGGGTCGGGCGCGACGGTCATCCGCTCGGCCAGGCGCCGCAGTCCGCGGTAGGTGGCCGTGCGGACGGCCCCGGCGCGCTTGCCGAGCACCTGACCCGCCGCTTCGGCGCTCAACCCCAGCACCACCCGCAGCAAGACCGCCTCGGCCTGGTCCTGCGGCAGGCTCGCGATGAGCGCGATGGCGGATTCGGTGGCGACCACCTCCACCGCCCGGGCGGCCGTGTCCTCGACCGCCGGGAGTCCGGTCAACGCCTCCACCGGCACCGGCTGTGCCGGCCGACGCCGATAACGGCGGACGTGGTCCATGGCCCGGTGCCGCCCGATGGTGGCGGCCCAGCCGCGGAACCCGTCGCCGTCGCCCTGAAACGATGGCAGGTCGCGCACGATCTGCAACCAGGTCTCGGACGCGACGTCCTCGGCGTCGTCGCCGACCAGGAACCACAGGTAGCGAAGGAGTCCCGGCTGCACCGCCCGATAGAGGGTGCGAAACGCGTGCTCGTCACCCTGCCGCGCCGCATCGACCGCCTGGGCCAGGTCGTCCGACCCGCCTGGGCGCGCAGGACTCTCGGTCACCCGGCTCCACCCTTGGTTGGCGGGCCCGCGTGCGGGGACATACCCGGGGATTGTGCCGCACCCGAGGGCGCTCCGACAGGCCACCAACACCCGGCGCCGCCCGCTCAACATCTCTGGCTCAAAGTTTCACGAGGCGGCGAGCAGCGCCCTCTGGGCGACGACGTTCTCCCGGCGCCGGCGGGCCTGTTCGCTACGGAGCAGATCGGTCAGCCGCCGCGAGGCGACCGTGATCAGCCAGGCCCGCGGATCGTCCGGTACGCCGCCGAGCCACTGGACCGCCGCCGCGGCGAGCGCCTCCTGCACCGCGTCCTCGGCGGATGCCGAGTCGGCGAGCGGTCGCACATCGATCACCGGGTCGACGAAAACGTCACCCGGGTTGGGGCACCGGGTGAGCCGGCCGGCGATCTCCAGGGCGCGCTCCAGGCCGTCGCAGTCGACGATCCAGTACCCGGCCAGCACCTCCTGGGTCTCCGCGTACGGACCGTCGGTGACCACCGGGATCCCACCCTGCAGCTCGATCCGGCGGGTGTGCACCGGCGCCGCGAGCGCGCGGGTCTCGACCAGCTCACCCGAGTCGACCAGCTCCCGGTTGAACGAGGTCATGAACTCGTACAGCGGGGCGAAGTCGGCCGCCATGAGCTCCGGCCGGGTGGTGGATCGGCCGGCCATGGCGTCGTAGTCCTGCTGGGAGCCGTACGTCAAGATCATTTATTTCATCGTCGCTCCTGCCTTGTGTCGGGCCATTTCTCCGGAGATGTCGACGCCACTACGCCAGACCGGACATCAGTCGACATGAAGCACGGCCTTGCCGCCGATGCGCCGGTTCAGCACCGCGTCGATCGCCGGGGCGGGCGTGCGCCAGGAGCCCTCGAACTCGACCTGGCCGTCGAGTCGGCCTTCGGCGACGAGACGGCACAGGCGGGCCAGGTCGGCGCCGATGCCGACCGGCTCGTCGCGAAGGTTGAAGGTGTGCACCGCCGCCCCGGCCGACCGGTCGAAGAGCCGGGCCCGGAACGTCACCGTCGCCTCGTCCGGCGGTGTGGCGATGTTGACCAGCACACCCTGCGCGGCCAGGTGCTCGATGGCCAGGCCGAACGTGGCGCCGCCGACACCGTCCACAATGAGGTCGAAGTCGCCGTCGAGTCGTTGCGCCACACTGGTTGCGCCGAGCCGCCGCATCAGTTCGCCCGTGGCGAGGGAGTCGCGGACCAGCGCGGTCACCGAGGCGCCGCCCGCCCGCGCGAGCTGCACGGCCATCCGCCCGACACCGCCGGTCGCCCCGGTCACCAGCACTCGTCGACCGAGGATGAGCCCGCCGAGCGCCAGCGACCGCAGGGCGGTCAGGCCGGCCGTCGGCAGCGTCGCCGCCTGGACGTCGCCGACCTCGGCCGGCACCACGGCGAGGCGGTGGACGGGGACGGCCACCCGCTCGGCCCAGGCCCCCCGGTTGACCAGCCCGACCACGCGGGTGCCCGCTGGCGGTCCGCCACCCTCGGCGGCGGCCCGCTCGACCACGCCGGCCACATCCCAGCCGATGGGCGATCCCTCGGGCAACTCGGGCAGCCGCTCGAGCTCGCCCCGGTTCAGCGAGAAGGCCCGTACCCGCACCAGGACCTGGTCCGGCGCCGGCACCAGGTCGGCGACCTCGGTCAGTTGCACGTGCGGCGACCCGGCGGTGGTGGTGAGCGCGAGCATCACCCGACCCTATGGCCGCGCCGCGGGCTAGGGGATGGGCCCCTCGCCGGGGCCGTCCGGCTCGTCGATGACGTGGACGGCGGCCTCCTCGGCGCTGGCGCCGCCACCGTCGATGCCGGCGTCGTAGGCCACCGCATCCGACTCCCGATCTTCGCCGAAGCCCCGATCATCGGCGACGAGCCGGCCGGCGCGTGGCTCGGGCTCGTAGCCGCGACGGATCAGCTCGTCCTCGTCGACATCGTCGCGCTCCGCGTACGGGTCGATGTCCCGCTCCTCCTGAGCGAGACGCCGCTCCAGCGACTCGCCGGCCCGTTCCTCGGCCGGTGTGGTGCCGAACCGATTGGCTGCGACCCAGTGGTCAGGTGGCGCCAGCCCGGTGTCGAGCGGGTCGGTCACCTTGTCGTCGTCGAGGGTGTCGGAGGCGTCCAGCACACCATCGTCCTCAACCATGTTCCACTGATCGACGCCCTCGGCGCCCTCGGCGTGCTGGCCCATCGCTCCTCCCGGTCGTCGATGAATTCAGCCTAGGTGCGATCGACCGAACGTGTGCGTCGAAGTTTCGACGGCCTGGTGGTGACCTGACACTAGGCTGATCACTCATGAGGCTTGCGGTCGTCGGCACCGGCGGCGTCGGCGGCTACTTCGGTGGCCGCCTCGCGGCCCATGGACACGACGTCAGCTTTGTCGCGCGCGGTGATCACCTGCGGGCGTTGCGGCGCGAGGGACTCGCGGTGCAGAGCGTGGCCGGAAGCTTCACGGTGCAGCCGGTGCAGGTGACCGACGACACCCGCGAGATCGGCGTCGTCGACCACGTGCTGCTCTGCGTCAAGACCTGGCAGCTGCCGCCGGCCATCGCCATGCTGGCTCCGCTGCTGGGGCCGGGCAGCGCGGTCATGACATTGCAGAACGGGGTGGACGCGCCGGAGCAGGTCGCCGCGGCGGTCGGCCGGGACGCGGTGCTGCCGGGCATAGCGAAGATCTTCGCAAGCCTCGACGGCCCGGGCCGGGTCAGCCATGCCGGAGGCCCGGCCTCGCTCACGTTCGCGGAGTGGAACAACCAGCCATCCGACCGGGTGCAGCAGCTGCGGGCGGCCCTCACCGAGTCCGGCGTGACCGCCGTGACGCCGGCCGACATCTGGGTCGAGCTGTGGTCGAAGTTCGTCTTCGTGGTGCCGCTGGGCGGTCTGGGCGCCGCGACCGGTGTGCCGGTCGGGGTGTTGCGCTCCCGCCCCGGCTCGCGCCAGCTGCTCGCCGACGCCATGGCCGAGATCGAACGGGTGGGCCGTGCGCACGGCATCGAACTGCCCGACGGCATCGTGGCGACCACGATGGGGTTCCTGGACCAGCAACCCGAGACCGGCACGACGTCGCTGCAGCGCGACATCCTCGCCGGTCGACCGTCCGAACTGGACGCCTGGACCGGCGCGGTGGTGCGTCTGGGGGCCCAGGCGGCGACCGCCACGCCGATCCACTCCGTTCTCTACGAGGTGCTGAGCCTGCGCGGGCGACTTCCTTAACTGAGTCCCTAACCCTTCGCCGTACTCGCGATCGGGTGCGTCGCCGGGCTCACGGTGACCTACCGCGTGATGAACCGCCGGGCGTGACGGTTCCGCGACTTCCGGGTCACCGGACGGGATCGTCACTCGATCAGATCGCAGATGCTCTCCTCAGTGCCCTGCCTCATGGTGAGGAACCGGTCACCGGACGCGGCGATCTCTACCTCGTAAGTTCCGTCCAGCCGATAGATGCCCCGGGGACGGTTACCGTGGCCGTCCCGGAACCCGATCAGGACGCCACCGAGCACCTTCCAGGACTGGCCACCGTCCTGGTGCAGCTCAACGTCGGCCGACCCGCTGGCGTCGACGTCGGTGCTGGCGCCGGTGAGCGTATTGGTCACCCGTAGCACCAGCGGCCCGGTGAACTGGACGAAGTGCGGCGATCCGTCGGCGTAGGTGGTGAGCACCCGCTCCACCACCTGATCAACCGTGGCTTCGAAGCGGGCCGGGGCGTCGCAGAAGACTCCGGCCGGCAGGTCGCGTGGCGCCGTGGGAACGGAGAACCACCCGGCTTGCGCCGGCGGGAAGTCCACCACCGGCGCGGCCGTGGCGGAGGCAGCGGGGGCGATGACAGCGAGCGCGGCCGCCGCCACCGCTCCCGCGATGCTCGTCTTATGCATTGTCTGATCTCCATTGGTGAGTCGTTTGCTCTGGGCATCCGCCAGCGTGGAACCGGCTCCTCACCACCGGCTCACCACGCCTGTGCCGACGCGCAGTTTTGCCTCAATCGATGCCCAGGCCGCGGGCGCCGAGCGCGGGTCGCGACTACGCTCCGAACTGCCATGAGGTTCCGGATGCTCGGCCCGTTCGAGGCCATCGACGACGATCGGCTGGTCTCGGTGGGCAGCCGCCGGCAGGAGCGCTGCCTGCTGGGCATCCTGCTGCTCAAGGCGGGCCATATAGTCACCACCGAGCGGCTCATGGACCTGCTGTGGGACGGTCGCCCGCCCGAATCGGCCCGGGGCACTATCCATACGTACGTGGGACGGTTGCGGCGCAACCTCACCGAATGCGGGGTACACATCCACACCCGTCACGATGGATATGCCATCGACGCGGAGGGGCACTCGACCGACGCGAACGAGTTCGTCGAACTGGTCCACCGGGCCGGCGCCACCGTCGACCCCGGCGAGCGGCTGGACCTCTACGACCAGGCGCTCGACCTGTGGCGCGGGCCGCTGCTCGCTGACGTGGCCGACGAGACCCTGCGCGTACGCCTCGACGCCACCCTCACGGAGCTACGCCTGACCGCGGCCGAACGACGCGGCGAGAGCCACCTCGCCATGGGTCACCACGATCGCGTGGTGGCCGATCTCATGCTGCTGGCCGAGCAGTACCCGACCCGCGAGCAGCTGGTCGCGGTGCTCATGACCGCGCTCTACCGGTGTTCGCGTCAGGTCGAGGCGCTGCGGCTGTATGACCTCACCGCGAAGGTGCTCGACGACGAGCTCGGCGTGGAACCCGGCTATGCCCTGCAGAAGCTGCGTGACCAGATCGCTCGCGGCGACCCTCGGTTGGATCGGCCGGCCGCCCCGATGTACGCGGTGCGCGTGCGCGACCAGTGGCTGCCGTGGAGCGTCGGCGGGCACCCGGCCCTGGATTTCTGCAACACCTACGCCGGCTGGGCGAGCCCTGGCCAGGCGCGGGCCGACTGGCTGCACACATACACCACACTCGCGGTCTGGTCCGGGCACATGGACCTGACCGACGAGGCGAGCGTCACCCGCCTGGTCCGGCTCGGCCGGCGAGCGCCGCGCGAGGCGGAGGCCGTGCTCTCCGCAGCCAAAACCTTGCGGGCAAACCTCTACGCCTGCCTGACCGGCCCACAGAATCACACG
>JBLNGJ010000364.1:0-2940 GCA_050264675.1 Micromonosporaceae bacterium | reverse complement strand
ACCAACTGCTGGTCGAGCCAGATCCGGTCGGCGAGGGCCCGCAGCCCCGACCTGACCGTGATGCCGGACCCGCCGAGCTTGGTCGCGCCCTGCTCGAAGACGAGGGCGAGAACCTGGGGATCGGTCTGGCGCACCGACGCCGGGGTGGCGATCAGATCGAGCGACGCGCTCGCCTGCGGGGTGATGGTGTTGACGGGCTTCGCGGTCATCGCGGAGAAGGTCGACAACGGCGTGAGCATCCAGTTCTCCGCGAGGCGCCCACCCGCCACGGGCGCGTCACGGGTGCCCGAGGATCGGCCCCAGTAGGGCTCGAACGGTGCGCGGGCCTGGAACACGCCCACGGCCCGCAGCCCGCTCGGCGGCATCGTGACACCCTCGACCTGCAGCGGCACCAGCTGACCCACGGTCAGGCCAGCGGCGGCCGCTAGGGCGGCGTTGACCGCGACCTCACCGGGCGCGGCCGGGCACGCCCCCTCGATCAACAGGTGCCGGCAGGCATCGTCGCGGTAGACCAGCGCGGCGTTGGCGGCGCCCACCTTGCCGGAGATCCGCAGGTCGGCCACCGACTCGAAGCCGGGCAGCGCCATCGCGGCGCGGACCTGGTTGGTGAACGCGTCGAGCTGGTCGGACGGGTCGGCCCCGAGCGGGGCGCGGCCGTCGGCGGAGACGACCCGTTCGCCGGGGATGGCGTAGGAGACGGCCGACTCGGCCAGCGCCTGGGTGCTGGCGACGATGTAGCTGGGTGCGGCCGCGGCTCCAGTGGCCGCCACCGCCGCGACCAGGAAGAGCAAGGCAGCCTGCGCCCATCGGCGACGGATCGCGCCGAGGACCAGACTGAGCATCGCACCCCCCGCCCGCCGAACGCCCGCCATGCCAGGCTCGGTAGCACCCTAGGGAGTCGCACCGGCCGCACATGGTTCCGGAGGGCAAAGCGATGCCCCCCTGTTACCGTCCGCGCTGATGACCCGGTCTGGGGTCACCGATCCGTAACAGGGTGATCACGACGCTCGCCGGTTAGAACCTGGCCGGCTCCCGGTAGGTGCCCCACTCCTCGCGCAGGGCGTCGCAGATCTCACCGAGCGTCGCCTCGGCCCGGGCGGCGTCGAGCATCGCCGGGATCATGTTCTCCCCGGTCCGGGCGGCGGCGACCATGCGGGCCAGCGCCGACTGGGCGGCCGCCTCGTCCCGGCCGGCCCGCCGCTCGGCGAGCACCCGGCGCTGCTCCCGCTCGACCTCGTGCGAGATGCGCAGGATCTCCAAGTCGCGGCTGACCGTGCCGGTGTGGCAGTTGACCCCGACGATGCGCTTGGTCCCCTTCTCCAGCGCCTGCTGGTAGACGAAGGCCGACTCGGCGATCTCGGCCATGAACCAGCCTTCCTCGATGCCGCGCAGAATGCCGCTGGTCATCGGCCCGATCGCGTGGTTGGCATTCTCGCCGCCGCCCATCTCCAGGATCCGGCTGAAGATCTTCTCCGCCTCGGCCTCGACCTTGTCGGTGAGCGCCTCGACGTACCACGACCCGCCGAGCGGGTCGGCCACGTTGGTGACGCCACTCTCCTCCATGATCACCTGCTGGGTACGCAGGGCGATCTCGGCCGACTCGTCGGTGGGCAGGGCGAGCGTCTCGTCCAGCGCGTTGGTGTGCAGTGAGTTCGTGCCACCGAGCACCGCAGCCAGGGCCTCGATCGCGGTGCGGACCACGTTGTTGTAGGGCTGCTGGGCGGTCAGCGACACCCCCGCAGTCTGGGTATGGAACTTCAGCCAGAGCGCCTTCTCGCTGGTCGCGCCGTAGCGGTCCCGCAACCAGCGGGCCCAGATCCGGCGGGCGGCGCGGAACTTGGCGATCTCCTCGAAGAAGTCCACGTGGGAGTCGAAGAAGAACGACAGGCCGGGGGCGAAGACGTTGACATCCAGGCCGCGCGCGCGGCCCAGCTCCACGTAGGCGAAGCCGTCGGCGAGGGTGTACGCGAGCTCCTGCGCGGCCGTGGAGCCGGCCTCCCGGATGTGGTAGCCGGACACGGACAGTGGCTTGTACCGCGGGATCTCCCGGGCGCAGTACTCCATGAGGTCGCCGATGAGGCGCAGGTGCGGCTCCGGCGGGAAGAGCCACTCCTTCTGCGCGATGTACTCCTTGAAGATGTCCGTCTGCAGAGTGCCGTCCAGCGTGGACAGATCGGCCCCTTGGCGCTCCGCCGCGACCAGGTACATGCAGAAGACCGGCACGGCCGGGCCGGAGATCGTCATGCTGGTCGTGACGTCCTGCAGCGGGATCGAGTCGAAGAGCACGTCCATGTCGGCCGCCGAGTCGATCGCCACGCCACAGTGCCCGACCTCACCGAGGGCATGCGGGTCGTCGGAGTCACGGCCCATCAGCGTGGGCATATCGAAGGCGACGGAGAGGCCGCCGCCGCCGGCGCCGAGGATCATCCGGTACCGCTCGTTGGTCTGCCGGGCGTTGCCGAAGCCGGCGAACTGCCGGATGGTCCAGGTGCGACCCCGATAGCCGGTCGGATAGAGGCCCCGGGTGTACTGGAACTCACCCGGCCAGCCGATCCGCTCGAAGCCCGGCACGTCGGCGCCCTCCGGCGGCCCGTAGGCCGGGTCGACCTCCAGGCCGGAGAGCGTGGTGAAGTCGGCGTCGCGGGTGCGGGCCGCCTCATAACGTCGCTGCCAGCGCTGCCGGCCAGCCTCGATCTCTTCGGCGTCCATGCGGTCCTCCCGAGCCTCAAGGGTCCCTACCGATCGTAGAGCCTCGGCCTGAACGATCGCTCAGGCGTGAGGCTGACCGCTGGCCGGCGCCGCCCGCCGGATGGCGGTGATGACCTGGCCGATACGCTCGGCGATCGTGACCGACAACCGCACCGAACCGGACGGGCCGCGCCCGGGCGCGCGGACGCCCGCCGTGCTCGGCGCGGCGGTCGCGCTGGTGGTCGTGGTGTT
>JBLNGJ010000363.1:0-6449 GCA_050264675.1 Micromonosporaceae bacterium | reverse complement strand
CCTCGCACGGCGCCGGGCAGAGCCGCCCGGTGAACTCGGGAAAGTTGTTCGTCGCGTGCAGCACCTCGCTCGCCAGCTCCCAGGCGCCGGCGCGCACAAGCTCGTTCCAGTCCGGGATGCGGTTGCCCAGCGGGCAGCCGTGGTGGCAGAACGGGATGCCGCAGTCCATGCACCGGGTGGCCTGCTGGCGCACGAGCGTCTCGGCGGCGGCTGGATAGACCTCGCGCCAGTCGCGCAACCGCAGCGGCACCGGGCGGCGCGCGGGCAGGCGGCGCTCGTGGCGCAGGAAACCGTTCGGGTCAGGCACGCGCACCGGCCAGCTCGGCCATGAGGGTCTCGTCGATGTCGCGCCCAGCCGCCCGGGCCGCTCGGATCACCCGGACCGCGCGCTGGTAGTCGCGCGGAATGACCGCGGTGAACTCGTCGACGGCGGCCGGCCACCCGCTGAGGATGGCCGCGGCGACGGTGGAACCGGTCTGGTCCCGGTGGCGGCGCACCAGCGCCCACAGGGTCTCGATCTCCTCCACCGGGCCGAGGTCGACCAGCTCGCGGTTGACCAGGACCGGATCGAGCCGCCAGACATAGGCCACACCACCGGACATGCCGGCGGCGAGGTTGCGACCGGTCGGGCCGAGGATGACCACCGTGCCGCCGGTCATGTACTCGCAGGCGTGGTCGCCGACGCCCTCGACCACGGCGGTGGCGCCGGAGTTGCGCACGGCGAAGCGCTCACCCACCCGGCCGCGCAGGTAGAGCTCGCCGGCGGTAGCTCCATAGAGGAGCGTGTTGCCGGCGATGATCTGGTCTTCGGCGCCGGGCCGGGTGGCGAACGGCGCCCGCAGGTCGGGCCGGATCACCAACCGTCCGCCGGACAGGCCCTTGCCGACGTAGTCGTTGGCGTCGCCGTAGAGCCGCAGCGTGACGCCCGGCGGCAGGAACGCGCCGAAGGACTGGCCCGCGGTGCCGGTGAGGGTCACCGTGATGGTGTCGTCGGGCAGACCCGACGCGCCGAAGCGGCGCACCACCTCGCCACCGAGCATGGCGCCCACGCTGCGGTCGCCGTTGTGCACCCGCACCGCCACCGCGACCGGCCGGCGCTCGGTCAGGGCCGGCCCGACCGCGGCCAACAACCGCCGGTCGAGCGCCCCGTCGAGCTGGTGGTCCTGGGCCCGGGTACGGCGCCGGGGTTGGTCACCGTCGGCCGCGTCGGGCCCGTGCAGGACCGGCGCGAGATCGAGCCCCCGGGCCTTCCAGTGCGCCAGCGCCGGCCGCACGTCGAGCAGTTCGGTCCGGCCGACCGCGTCGTCGAGCCGGCGGAAACCAAGCGCGGCCAGGTATTCGCGGACCTCTTCGGCCAGGAACGTGAAGAACGCCTCGACGAACTCCGGCCGTCCGGTGAAACGCTGGCGCAGCACCGGGTTCTGGGTCGCGATGCCGACCGGGCAGGTGTCCAGATGGCACACCCGCATCATCACGCAGCCCTCGACGATGAGGGCCGTGGTGGAGAATCCGAACTCCTCGGCGCCGAGCAAGGCCGCGATGACCACGTCGCGGCCGGTCTTGAGCTGACCGTCGACCTGCAGGGTGACCCGGTCGCGCAGCCGCTGCCGCAACAGGGTCTGCTGGGCCTCGGCCAGACCCAGCTCCCACGGCGTGCCGGCGTGCTTGAGGGAGCTCAGCGGCGAGGCACCGGTGCCGCCGTCGTGGCCCGAGATGAGGATCACGTCGGCCTTGGTCTTCGCCACGCCGGCGGCCACGGTGCCCACGCCCACCTCGGAGACGAGCTTGACCTGCACCCGGGCGGACGGGTTGACGTTCTTCAGGTCGTAGACGAGCTGGGCCAGGTCTTCGATGGAGTAGATGTCGTGGTGCGGCGGCGGGGAGATCAGTCCGACGCCGGGCGTCGCGTGACGGGTCTTGGCGATCCACGGCCACACCTTGTTGCCCGGCAACTGCCCACCCTCACCGGGCTTGGCACCCTGAGCCATCTTGATCTGCAGGTCGTCGGCGTGCACCAGGTACTCGGCCGTGACCCCGAACCGTCCACTCGCGATCTGCTTGACGGCCGAACGGCGCAGCGGGTCGCGCAGGCGCTGCGGATCCTCACCACCCTCGCCGGTATTGGACCGCGCGCCGAGGCGGTTCATGGCGATCGCCAGCGTCTCGTGCGCCTCGGCCGAGATCGAGCCGTAGGACATGGCCCCGGTGGCGAACCGGCGCACGATCTCGCTGGCCGGTTCCACCTCGTCCACCGGCACCGGCGCCCGGGTGCCGGTGCGCAGCTCGAAGAGCCCGCGCAGGGAACCGCTCTCGGCGGCCATGCGATCCACTGTGGACGTGTACTGCCGGAACAGGTCCTGCCGGCGGGTCCGGGTCGCGTGCTGCAGCAGGAACACCGTCTCCGGGTTGAACAGGTGCACCTCGCCCTCGCGGCGCCACTGGTAGTCGCCGCCGACGTCGAGGCGGCGGTGCGCCCGCTCGGCCTCGTTGGCCGGGTAGGCGGTGGCGTGCCGGGCCGCCACCTCGGCCGCGATCTCGGTCAGGCCGATGCCGCCGACGGTGCTGCTGGTGCCGGTGAAGTGACGCGCGATGAGCTGGTGGTCGAGCCCGACCGCCTCGAAAACCTGAGCGCCGGTGTAGGAGGCCACCGTTGAGATGCCCATCTTGGACATGACCTTCAGCACGCCCTTGCCGAGCGCCTTGACGTAGTTGCGCACCGCCTTCCCGGCGGCGATGCCGGTCAGGGCCCCGGTGCCGATGAGATCCTCGACCGACTCGAGGGCCAGGTACGGGTTGACCGCCGCGGCCCCGAAGCCGAACAGCACCGCGACGTGGTGCACCTGCCGGCAGTCCCCCGACTCGACGACCAGCGCGGCCCGGGTGCGGGTCTGCTCGCGCACCAGGTGCTGGTGCACGGCCGCGGTGAGCAGGAGTGACGGGATCGGAGCGAGATCCACAGTGGAGTCTCGATCGGAGAGCACGAGGATCCGGGCGCCATCCTCGACCGCCTCGGAGACATGCCGGCAGATCTCGATCAGCCGAGCCCGCAGGCCGACCTCACCGTCGCGGACGCGGTAGAGCCCACTGACCCGGATCGCCCGGAAGCCGGGCAGATCCCCGTCCTCGTCGATGGAGAGGATCTTCGCCAGCTCGTCGTTGTCGATCACGGGGTAGGGCAACACGATCTGCCGGCAGCTCGCCGGCCCCGGATCGAGCAGGTTGCCCTCGGGCCCGATCGTGCCGGCGACGCTGGTGACCAGCTCTTCCCGGATCGCGTCCAGCGGCGGGTTGGTTACCTGGGCGAAGAGCTGGGTGAAGTAGTCGTAGAGTAGCCGCGGCCGCCGGCTCAGCACCGCGATCGGGGTGTCGGTGCCCATCGATCCGAGCGCTTCCGCCCCGGAGCGAGCCATCGGCGCCAACAGGATCTTGAGCTCCTCCTCGGTGTAGCCGAAGGTCTGCTGGCGGCGCTGCACCGAGTCATGGGTGTAGACGACGTGCTCGCGCGGGGGCAGCGTGTCCAGGTGCATCAGGCCGGCGTGCAGCCAGTCCGCGTACGGCGCGGCCGCGGCCAGCCGCTGCTTGATCTCGTGATCCCCGATGATGCGTCCGGCCGCCGTGTCGACCAGGAACATCCGACCCGGCTGCAGCCGGCCCTTGGCCACCACTGTGGACGGATCAAGGTCGAGCACGCCGGCCTCGCTGGCCAGCACGACCAACCCGTCGCTCAGGCGCCACCACCGGCCGGGCCGCAGGCCGTTGCGGTCAAGCACTGCGCCGACCATCGTGCCGTCGGTAAAGGCGACGCTCGCCGGCCCGTCCCACGGCTCCATCAGGCAGGCGTGGAACTCGTAGAACGCCCGCCGGGCCGGATCCATCGCCGGGTCGTTCTCCCACGCCTCCGGAATCATCATGAGGACGGCGTGGGCCAGGCTCCGGCCGGCGAGGTGCAGCAGCTCGAGCACTTCGTCGAAGTTGGCCGAGTCGGATCCGCCCGGCGTACAGACCGGAAAGAGCCGGCGCAGATCCCCCGGAAAGTTCGGGCTGGCCAGCAACGCCTCCCGGGCCGCCATCCAGTTCCGGTTGCCGCGAATGGTGTTGATCTCTCCATTGTGGGCGATGAACCGGTACGGGTGGGCCAGCGGCCAGGACGGGAAGGTGTTGGTGGAGAACCGCGAGTGCACCAGGGCGATCGCACTCACGGCCCGTTCGTCGCGTAGGTCGGGATAGCAGCTCGGCAGCTGGGCCGGCGTCAACATTCCCTTATAGACAAACGTGCGGCCCGACAGCGACGGAAAGTGCACCGGCACCCCGCGCTCGCGGGTCTCCCGCTCGGTCTGTTTGCGCACACAGAACATGACCCGTTCAAGATCCAGGCCATGCTGGCGCCGGCCATCGCGGCTGGCGGTGAGAAAGACCTGCCGGATGCGCGGCATCGCGGCCGCCGCCGACGCGCCCAGCCCCCGCGGGTCGATGGGCGGCTCCCGCCAACCGATGACCTCGGCGCCTTCGGCGGCGGCGTACTTCTCCAGCACCCGTACCGCCCGATCGGCCTCGGCTGCATCGATGGGCAGGAATGCCAGGCCGGTCGCGTACGAACCGGGCGCCGGCAACGGGAAGTCGATCTCGGCGCGCAGCAACGCATCCGGCACCTGGATCGTCATGCCGGCACCGTCGCCGGTCTCCGGCTCGGCGCCCCGCGCGCCCCGATGGTCCAGCCGACCCAACGCGCGCAAGCCCAACGCGAGCACGTCGTGGGAGCGCCGACCCGACTGGTCGACCACGAACGCCACGCCGCACGACTCGTGTTCGTGCTCGGGCCGGTAGAGACCCTGGGCCGGCGAAGGGGTCATCGGCGAAGCGGTCATCCGAGCCTCCGGACGTCGTCCAGGGTTGGGACGGCATCGGCCCAGATTGGTGAATGCAGTGTACGCGACACGGCGCCGAATACTCGATCTCCGCCGAAGCCGTTGTGGCCGCTAAGGTCACCTGGTGAGGATCGTCGCCGAGACACTGGACCGGATCGAACGCTGCTACGACGCGATCCCCCGGGTCAACGGGGCCCGGGTCGAGGACTACGGGCCGTTGGCCCTGTTCCTGCGCGACGGTCCGGGTTGGCCGTTCTATGCGCGGCCGCACCTGAATGCGACGCATGTCGATGTGACTGACGTGCGGGTGGTGCTCGAACGACAGCGGACGCTCGGCGTGCCGGAGGCCTTCGAGTGGGTCGATGACATCACGCCAACGATGCGTCCGGCCGCGCTCGCCGCCGGCCTCGCCGTCGATCTGGTGCCGTTGATGGTGCTCGATGCCAGCCAGCTGCCCGACGCGGCCACGCTGACCTCGGCCCGGGTCGGGCTGCTCGATCCCGACGAGGCCGACTTCGCCGAGGCGTACGCGTGCGCGAGCGCGGTCGCCGCGGTCGGCTTCGGCGCGACGGGGACGGCGACGGGATCGGCCGGCCCGGCCGAACGTGACGCCGCGGTGACGGCGATCGATCCGGATCAGCTGCAGCTCATCGCGGCGCAGATGCGGGCCGGGCTCAAGGCCCAGGCGGTGGCCTGGACCGACGCCGAGGGCCTGCTCGCCAGCGGCGGCACGCAGGGCGCCGCGGATGTGCGCGAGATCGTCGGTGTGGCGACACTGCCGGTGGCCCGCCGGCGCGGCCTCGGTGCCGCGGTCAGCGCGGCACTGGCCCGGCAGGCGTTGGACTCGGGCGCGGATCTGGTGTTTCTCTCCGCCGCCAGTGAGGACGTGGCCCGCGTGTACGCCCGGATCGGCTTCCACCGCGTCGGCACGGCGTGCCTGGCTGCGCCGCCGCCGCCCGTCTGACCGGTTCGCCAGCTCGGGTCGTTTTGTCGGTTCCGGTTGACGCGCTCGCCGGCAGGGGGAAACGTAGCTCCGGACGGCATCACGCTGACGGCGTGACCCGATTCGGAGGGAATCCCATGCTTACGTTGACGGATCAAGCCGTGTCCGTGATCCGCGATCTCACCACTCAGCAGGGCGTACCTGAGGGCGGCGGCCTGCGCATCGCCACCGATCCAGCCGCAGGTGCGCTCACGCTCAGCCTCGCCGCCCAGCCGCTCGACGGCGACGATGTGCTCGACACCGGTGGGGCGCGGCTGTTCCTGGACCCGGACGCCTCCCAACTGCTCGACGACAAGGCGCTCGACGCAGCCGTCGACGAGACGGGCGGGGTGCAGTTCGAGTTCGCGGAGACGGAGCCCCCGATCACTTAGAACGGGGAATCTAGAACGGGGGGCCCGGGTCGCTGGTGTAGGTGTGGCCGAGGGGCGTGATCCATTGGAGCCGACCGTGGCCGAGCTGGCGTAGCCGGTAGCTGCCCTCATCTTTGGCCCGGTGGTGATGCCGGCAGGCCAGGGCGAGGTTGTCACGGGTATGACCACCACCGTGCTGGCGTTGGACGGTGTGGTCGACATCGCACCGGC
>JBLNGJ010000362.1:0-4035 GCA_050264675.1 Micromonosporaceae bacterium | reverse complement strand
CGTACTCGACCCTCGACCTGCCCGCCGACGAACGCGCCCGCGACTACGGCGACGGCCCGATCGAGTTCAGCCACACGATGACCGAACAGCTCGGCGGGCAGCTCACCGCCGGCTTCGTGCTCACCGCGTTTGCCGAAGCCCCGCACCACGCCGACGCGACGGCCGGGTTCATGAGCGCCTACTACGCCACCCGCGCGGTCAAGCCGGCCTGATCGGCCCGCACAGGTTGCTCGCCGGACCGGCGCCCGGACGCGCCCGGTCAGACGTACGCGGTGCTGCGCAGCTCAGCTTGGGCGCTCGATCTCCTCAACCGGCAACCGTCCGTAGCGCCTCCGCGCGAGTGCAGCCGGCTTGATTATCGGATTATCGATAACAGTAATCGTTATTTGCTGACCACGATATTGGGCCAATCGGCGGCACATCATAATGACAGTTATTGAGTGTGACACCTTAGGCTGTTGTTGCAATGGGGTGTTTGGGGCTAAAGGGCTAAATCGCCCGCAGGGTTGCCCGGCCTCGAAAATAGGGGCGCCCCTGTCTGGGCTGGATCAGCCGTTCAGGGCATCCCATCGTCGCCGGGACGCAGCCAATCCGTCGGGCGTCATCGAACGGGCCCGCTCTTCGGCCTGCCGCTCGCGCCACCGCTTCTGGGTCAGGGCGTTGCAGACCCGGCAGGCCGCTCGATAGCGCCCCGTGGTCGGGTCGAGTTCGCGGGGGTGGCCGTTGCGGCAGGTCTCGGACTGCTGGCGTTGGCGGCAGTTATCGGCATGGCTCAGCTGGCGCAGGTGGGTCGGCTCGATGCAGTCCTTGGCGCCACAGGTGTGGTCGACCTCGAGGGCCGGGTCGATGGCTCCGACGAAGACGGCGTACGCGGCGATGTGTGCCCACGCCCGCCCGGCGACCTTCTGGTAGATACCCCGCTGGGACCCGTAGCCTCGGATGACCAGGCAGCCGTCATCGGTCCGGGTGCAGCGGGCCAACAGGTACTCGCGCAGGGAGTCCACTGTGAAGTGGCGCGCCAGCCCGTGCACGCCGGGAACGGCCGGATTGGACCCATCGTCGGGCATAGGCGCACCCTAGCGACCACCGGTCACAATGCCGGTGGGGCGCCGCACGCACACGCGGGCGCCCCACCACCGAACCGGACTACGGCTCGAGCCGGGTGAGCGTGACGGTCACCTGTTTGGTGCCAGTGCCCGGGACGTGCACCACGGTCGCGTGCTCGAAGTCGTCCCCACCGAGGAACCCGACATACTGCTCGCCCCGGACGATGCCGACGTAGCGGAGTTTGATCGGCTGCGGCCCGAGCACCTGCATGACGCAGAGCTGGATGCCCTGGCAATCACCCGAGGCCATCATCTGGTCACCCGAGTCGGCGTTGTCGACGGAGATCCGGGCGAAGTCGACCGGTTCGCCGTGCGGCCCCACCACCGTGGCCAAGACGGTCACACCGCGCTGCAGCGCAACGTTGTAGGTGGTGGTCTGGCCGACCTTGACCTTGATGCCGGTGGCGTTGAACCGGTTGGGTGTGCCGCCGGAGAACTGGGCGGCATAGCCGAACTGGCCGAAGGAGAACGTCCAGGCGTACGGGCCCAGCCCCGACCAGGTGTAGCGCCCGGCGGAGTCGGTGAATACCTGCGCCGCCGAACCCTCGTCGGAACTGGCCAGCCCGGCGGCGGCGAACGCCAACGGAGCCCCCGTCGCGGCGTCGGTGATGACGCCGGTGATCGTGCCCGCACCATCGAGTCGGATCGCCGGCACGGTCACGGTCGCGCCCGCGCTGACCGTCACCAGGCGGGCGTTCTCCTGCGCGCCGGTGCCACCGCTCGGGCCGACCCATTGGTTGCCGTGCACGCCGTCGTGGGCGAAGACGAACAAGTTGTAGCCGCCCGGACTCAACTGGGTCAGGGAGACGACGCCGGTCTCGTCGGCGCAGGCGGCGCGGCCCGCTCCGAGCGTAAACGGCAAGGTCGGGGGCACCGCGTCGACGCACGCGTTCGGCACCGGATCGCCGGTGCGGGCATCGCGGAGGGTGGTCGTGATCGTGGCCGCTCGGGTCACGTTCACGGTGACCGATGTGGACTCACCACTGTGCACGATCACGCCATTGACGAAGGCGACGAGGAAGGCCGGGTCATCGGCGACAAGGCGCACCTGGTAGCGCCCGGACAGCACGGCCGGGAAGGTGGCCATGCCGTCACTGGTGCAGACCGTTCCAACGACGTCCGCGCAGAAGGAGGTGATGACCTGCCCGGTGGTGGCATCGCGCGCGGTGACGCTCACCGAACCCGGCGGGCGCAGCGCCTCGTCCACGACCACGCTCTCGGCCGCCGCCACGGTAAAGAGGTCGGCGGTGCCGCTCGAGCTCTGCCCATGCGCCCACTGGGTCCCGGTGTCGGCGGTGAACGCCACGCGGTAGGTGCCCGGGAGGACCTCCACCTGGAAGGCGCCGGACTCATCAGTGAATCCGCTGAAGGAATCGGTGGTGTTCTCGGCGTGCACGTTCGCCCCCGGCACGGGGTTGCCGGCGTCATCGGTGAGGTGCCCGACGATCCGTCCGGTCGGAATCGCCTCCTCGTCGACGATCAGGTCCGGGCCGGCGGTGACGACGAAGGTGTCGGCGCTCGCCTCGTCGCGCTTTTGGTGCGCGTACTGGATCAGGCCGTTGTCGAGCTGGTACTGGAGCTTGTACGTGCCGGGGAAGGCGACGATGCGGTAGAACCCGTCCGGGTCGATGGGCGTGAACCCCGACAAACCGGTGTCATTAATGAGCTGAACGGACCCGCTCGGAACCGGCTCACCGTCTCGTGTGACGTGCCCGCTGATGGCGCCGACGGGCAGCAACGTCTCGTCCAGCGTGGTGGCGACGCCGTCCTGAACGGGGATCAGGTCGGCGTCCTCGAACCGGGTCTTCTGGTGGGCGTACTGGGTCGGACCGGAGTCGCCCAGGGAGAACGACACGCGGTAGTTGCCCTCCGGTAGGAACGGCAGCGCGTACGTGCCATCAGCGCCGGTGTTGGTATTGGCGAAGACGAGGCCATCCTCACGCTGAGCGCTCACGTGCGAGAAAGCGTGCGGGGATCCGTCGGGGTTGGTCACCGTCCCGGCAACGGAGCCGTGCGGCACCACCTGCTCCTCGATCGCGGTGTCAGCGCCGGCGGTGACCGCGATCACGGTGGCCGAGTCGAAGTCCAGCCGCTGGTGGTAGAACTGGGTCACGAAGGCGGGCAGTTGGAAGCTCACCTTGTAGGAGCCGACCGGCAGGTCGGTGAAGCCGAACGCGCCCGAGCCGTCGGTGAGCGTACTGGCGACGAAGTTGAAGTTGAGGTCATAGATGGTCACCGGGGTGTCGGTGACCGGTGTCGCCCCATCGGTGAGGTGGCCGCTCACCCCGCCGGTCGCCGGGTCGGCGAAGGCGGTCGAGCTGAGCGCCAGCGTGGCGGTGAGCAGGGTCACCGTGGCCAAGGCCAGGCGCCGGGCCGGAGATCTGGACAGGAATCCGCGCGCCGCGGTCGATCGGGACATGCAAGCCCTCCCCGTGTAGTGCCGGGGACGCAGTCTCGATCGCTGCTGAGCCGCCCCCGGTGCCGGTCGCAGGATAGCCGTATTCGGATGCATCGCGCTGCCCCGAGGCGCGGCCGAGGCCGCGGTAGCGTCGGCGTCGTGGAGATCGCCGTTGAGGTCCTGGATGCGGCCAACGCCGAGGCGGTCGCGGCGCTAGGTCACCTGTTGCCGCAGCTCTCGGTGTCGTGCGCCGGCCCGACCGCGCAGACGTTGGCCAGGCTGCTCGCCAACCCCGCGGTGACCGTGCTGGTGGCTCGGGCCGGCGACCGCATCGTCGGCACCGCAACCCTGGTGGTGCTCCCGCTGTTGAGCGAGATCCGGGCTCGGATCGAGGACGTCGTGGTCGACCAGGCGTACCGCGGCCAGGGCATCGGGGCGGCGTTGACCACCGAGGCCATCCGACGGGCGGGGGAGGCCGGCGCGGCCGGGGTCGACCTGACCACCCGCCCGTCCCGGGAGGCGGCAAACCAG
>JBLNGJ010000361.1:0-8005 GCA_050264675.1 Micromonosporaceae bacterium | reverse complement strand
CCGCAGGCCACTGGCGTCGACCAGGCGGGCCCGCCCGGTCAGCCAGTCGCGGTACTCGGCGCGCACAGCGGGCGGAGCGGTCCACCGGATCTCGCCGGTGCGCGCCGGCGGGTCGACGGCGAGCGACCCGTCCAGGGCCTGACGTAGGAGCTCCTCGATGCGCCGCTCGACGTCGTCGGAGAGCTTCTGCCCGTTCGCACCGAAAATCTTGATTCCGTTGTCGACATAGGGGTTGTGCGACGCGGTCACCATGGCGCCGGGCCGCCCGTGGTTGCGGCAGACGAACGCGACGCCGGCGGTCGGCACGCCGCCCAGCTGCGTCAGGTCGCGACCGGCCGAGGCGAGGCCCGCACCGAAGCCGGCGGCGAGCATCGTCGAGGAGATGCGGGTGTCCCAGCCGATGAACCAGTCGCTCTCGGTCAGAACCATGGCCGCGGCCCGCCCGAGCGCGACCGCAACCTCGGCCGTCAGCTCGCGGTTCGCGGCACCGCGCAGCCCATCGGTTCCGAAGCGCAGCGACATGTGCGGTCTCACTTTCCGGGCCCGGCGAAGAGCGCGTCGACCTGGCCGGCCTCGTCCGGTGTCCAGTCCCGCACACAGGCTCTCACGGCCGGTCCGGCGATCTCCCACGCCGACTCGCCGGGGATGAGCGCGCTGACCCGTTCGCGCAGCCAGTTGACGAGGAACTCCACCGTGCGACCCGGCTCGCTGAGCATAGGCCGCAGCTCCTGCTCGACCACGCGCTGGATCTCCAACTTGGAGTTGAGCGGGATCACGTCCGGCAATGAGACGAAGGCCGGGTGCAGCTCCCGCCCGAGCACACCGAGCAGCTGCTGGTAGACGACGAGGCTGAGCCGGTCGGCGTACTCCTGCGCGGTCGCGCCATCGGACGGGCCGGTGGTCTGCACATAGAACTTCAGCTTCGGCTCGGTGCCGCTGGGCCGGAATGTGATCTGGCCACCGGTGAAGCGGAACACCAGGATGTTGCGGGCCTCCCGGTCGGTGGCGCCCTTCACCTCGCCGAAGCGTCCGGTGTCCCAGTGGTCGATGTGCTCGTCGACCGGCACCCCACCGAACTCGGCCGGCTGGGTGCGGCGCAGTACCTCCATCACCCGTCGGATCTCCCGTACCCCCTCGCTGCCGAGGATGGTGATGGAGCGCCCACGGTCGCCGAACTGTCCAACGTCGGCGTAGATCGCGTCCAGGTAGTCGAGCAACGTGCGGCCCTGCTCGGAGAGACGCTCGTGCAGCCGGGCCAGGGCCAGGGCGCCGGCCATGGCGTCCTTGTCACGCAGCTGCGGAGTGTCGAGGAAGCCATGCGACTCCTCGGCGGCGAAGGCGAGCAGCGCCGTGTCGGGCGCGTCGGGGCCGAGCTTGCCGCTCAGCTCCTGCACCGCCTTGCCGACGTACTTGAACCCGACCAGCAGGTCGGTCACGATCGGCTCGCAGCCAGCCCGCTCGGCGATCTCCCTCGTCGCCAGCGTGGTCACGATGCTCTGGTAGACCCCGCCCCGCACGCGTGGACCCTCCGGGTCGAGCAGCAGGAAGTAGGCGAGGATGGTGGTGATCTGGTTCCCGGTCAGGTGCACCCACCGGCCGTCGTGGTACACCTCGGCGCCGATGCGGTCGGCGTCCGGGTCGGAGGCGAGCACCAGATGGGCGCCGAACGTGTCGGCCGCCGCCTTGGCCGGTTCGGTCGCCTCCTTCACCTCGGGGTTGGGAGCCTTGAGCGGAATGGCCGAGAAGGTGCCGTCCGGCCCCTCCCGCGACGGCACGTGCACGCTGTAGTTCAGCGCGGTGAGGGCCTCGCCGACGGTGCGGCCGCCACAGCCGCTGAGCGGGGTGAAGACCACGCGGGTGTGCCGCTGCGAGGCCAACCCGCGCTCGTGCGCCCGGTCCAGATAGAGCCGCCGGTAGGACTCGAGCAGTTCCCGGGGCACGTCGCGGATCAGTCCTTGTTGGACCGCCTCGGTGAACGGCATGTGCTTGACCTCACGGATATCGCGGGTCATGTCGGTGAGCATCTGGTCGTAGGGCGGCAGGTACTGCCCACCGTTTTCGTCGTAAACCTTGACGCCGTTGTCGTCGGGTGGGTTGTGCGAGGCGGAGAGGTTGATGCCGCCGCTGGCCCGCAGCTGACGGATCAGATAGGACAGTTCCGGCGTGGTCAGCATGGCCTTGTCGTTGCCCGGCTCCATCAGGTAGACCACGAAACCGTTCGCCGCGTAGACCTCGGCGGCCAGATAGGCCAGCCGGCGCGACGTCACGCCGTGGGTCGGGTCGCTGGCGTGGTAGGGGTTGGTGGCCATGAACTTCAGCGTGCGGGTCGAGTCGAGGAAGAGCCGCACATCGTTGGCAACGACCACCTCGCGGCGGAAACCCTCACCCCGTTCGGTGCCGAGGAACTGGTCGACGAAGTCACAATGCGCCTGAATGGTCAGCGCCACGACGGTCGGGTTGATGCGGTTGGGTCCGAACCCGACGGTGCCCCGCACACCACCGGTGCCGAAGGGAATGTTGCGCCAGAACGAGTCGTGCAGCAGGTCCAGCGGCGCGTTCTCGACGAAGTCCGCCAGCGCCGCCGCCGGCACCAGTTCGCGCCCACCCCCCAGCCACAACCGGACGTTGCGCCAAGCCTCCTCCCCCGTCTCGGGGAACTGCGCCACGAGCCGGGTGCGCAGATCCTCCAGAGTCTCAGCGTCCATGTCGAAGCTCCGTCCACCGCTGGTTGCCGCCCTTGACTCTACGACCTTCCGTAGCGTCACCACCGCCTTACCCCGTTCCTGCGCCGATCATGAACATAGGTCCCGGTACGGCGGCGTGTCGCGTCCTCCCGGTCATGATCGGCGGGATCATGTCGGCCATGCACACGGCAGGCGGAGCGCCGGCCCGGGCCACGGTGGCCGTCTTCGGGCTCGGCGGCACCATCTCCATGAAGGCCCCGACCGGCACCAGCGCGGCCGTGCCGGCGCTGCACGCCGGCGAGCTGCTCGCCGGCGTGCCCGGCCTCGACGAAATCGACGCGGACCTCCGGGTGGTCGACGTGCGCGCCGGGGCCGGCGTGTCGCTCGGTTTCGCCGACATCCACGCGCTCGCCGGCTCGATCGCCGAGGCGTTGGGCGCCGGCGCGAGCGGCGCCGTGGTGACCCAGGGCACCGACACCATCGAGGAGACCGCCTACCTGCTCGACCTGCTCCACACCGGACCGCAGCCGGTCGTGGTCACCGGGGCCATGCGTAACCCGTCGCTGGCCGGCGCGGACGGCCCGGCGAACCTGCTGGCTGCCGTGCAGACCGCCGCGTCGAGCCGAACCCGCGGCCTGGGCACGCTGGTGGTCTTCGCTGACGAGATCCATGCGGCGGCCCGGGTGCGCAAGTCCCACACCACCTCGATCGGCACGTTCGAGTCGCCGGACAGCGGGCCGCTTGGCCACGTAGTCGAGGGTGAGCCCCGACTGCTCAGCCGGCCGGCCGCCCGGCTCGGCATCCCCGACGTGCCGACGCGCGATCGCCGGGTCGGCCTGGCCACCATCAGCCTGGACGACCACGGCGAGCTGCTCGCCGGCGCCCAGGGCCTGGACGGGCTGGTGGTCGCCGGTATGGGCGTGGGCCACGTGCCGCCCAACCTGGTGGAGGCGCTCGCCGGGTTGGCCGGTCAGCTGCCGGTCGTGCTCGCCTCCCGTACTGGTGCCGGCAGCACGCTCGAGAATGCCTACGGCTTCCCCGGCTCCGAGCGCGACCTGCTTGGCCGCGGCCTCATCCCGGCCGGGTTTCTCCATCCGCTCAAAGCCCGCATCCTGCTGCACACCGTGCTCTGCGCCGATGCCGACCGGCCGACGATCGCGACCGCATTCGCCGTCGCCGGTGGACGGTCGGACCCGGCGGCCTGGCCCTGGCCGACCGCCTGAGGTCGCCAGTCAGCGTTTGGGCCAGCGCCAGGCCGGCTCGTCCAGGCTCTCCTGCCCGAGCACGTGGCTGCGACCGAACTCCTTGGCCAGCTCGAATGTGGCCAGATCGGCTCGACCATCGGCGGCGCCGCGCTCCAGGGCGCGCACCAGCGGCGCCGAGTGGGTGACCGCGACGATCTGCGCCCGGGCCGAGGCGGCGAGCATGAGCTCGGCCAGCGGCACCAGCAGCTCCGGGTGCAGGCTCGTCTCCGGTTCGTTGAGCACCAGCAGCTCGGGCGGGCGCGGAGTGAGCAGGGCGGCGACCCAGAGCAGGTAGCGCAGGGTGCCGTCGGAGAGCTCGGCGCTGCCCATGGGACGCAGCAGGCCGTGCTGGTGGAACGTGAGCTCGAACCGGCCGGCCCGGTTGACGATCTCGACCCGTCCACCGGGGAACGCGGACTCGACGGCGTTGGTGAGGGCCTCGTCGTCGCCGATCTCGCGGATGGTCTGCAAGGCCGCGGCCAGGTCGGCGCCATCATGGCTGAGGACGGGGGTACGGGTGCCGATCTGCGCCGACCGGGCCGGTGCCTGGGCGTCGGTGCGCACGTGGTCGTAGAAGCGCCACGACCGCATGCGATCCCGCAACGCCAACAGTTCAGGCGCGTGTTGCGGGTCGGCGAGCTCGCTCAGCATGCTGTCGAACGGGCGCAGCGTGTGCGCGACCACCTGCCACGCGCCATCGGGTCGGCGCAGCCGCACCGCCGCGCCGGTGCGCTCGGTGAGCGTCGTGGGCCGGCGGAGCACCCGCCCCCCCCCGGTGCACGCGGACTTTATCTCCGGGTCGAGGCCGAACGCGGCTCGCGACGGCACCGGCAGGCCGAGATCCATCGCATAGCCGAAGTCATCACTGGCGAAGCCGAGCCGCAGGCTCACCGGGGCGCTGCGCACGGTGCCCTGCACCGGATGGCGGCCCTCGCGCACTGAGCGCCCGAGGTGTTCGGGCCCGGCCCACAGTGTCGAGGGAAGGCCGCCCTCCCGAGCCAGCGCCGCGACCGCCCCGTTGCGGGAGGAGTCAGCCAGCAGCCGCAGCGCCCGGTAGAGGCTCGACTTGCCGGTGCCGTTGGCGCCGGTGACCACGGTCATCGGCCGCAGCGGCAACACCAGTCGCCGCAGCGACCGGTAGTTCTCCACCGCCAGCGTCAGCAGCATCGAACCAGCCTACGAAGCCCGGCCGCAACCATCCACATCGGACGTATCGACCGTCAGAACGCGGCGATGGTCTGTGGTGCGCGCTCGGCGCGGCTGAGCGCGCGCACGACCGCCGGCGCGCCATGGCGCCGCACCGCCAACGCCGTCAGCAGGGCGAGCACCGGATCGAGCACCGCGGCCGGCAACTCGGGCGTGGCCAGGCCGACGCTGCCGGCGAGGTCATCGGAGTGCACGGTGATCTCCATCATCCGGGTGATGAGAAAGTCGTCGAGGCGCAGCGCCCACGGACCGGCTGGCGGCGCGACGACCCGGTCGTCGGGCTGCCCGGCCAGCACCGCCCGCAGCGTGTCGACCGCCGCGGCCGTACGTCTGGCCAGCTCGATCGGACCGCCCGCGGCCTCCTCGTCGCCACCGGCGCGGATCCGCGCGTTCACCTCGGCGTCGAGATCGGCGCCGATCCAGGTGACCCGCTCGTAGTGGCCGAGCAGAGGCACGGGCTCGCCATCGGGTGGTGGCGCGTCCAGGGTGCGTGGCACGAAGAGGATCTGACTGGCGAGATGCCCGGCCAGCCCGCCCACGGTGAACCCGGCCAGCGCACTGGGCTCAGCCCAGCCGGCGGCCACCGCCGGCGCGGCGAGCAGCTGCGCCGCGGACCGGGCGGCCGCCAGGTACGCCTGTGCGATCGGCGTCATACCAACCTCCTTCTCGCGGACCGTCATCGGGCGACGCTACCGGGGCCCACCGACACGAACGGCGGTGTCATGGCCGTCGCGTACGGTGGGCCGATGGCCGACCCGGTGCTCACCCGGCGGGCGCTCAACCGGGCGACCCTGGCCCGTCAGCTGCTGCTGGGCCGCAGCGACCTGTCCGTGGCCGACGCCGTGGAGCACCTGGTCGGGCTGCAGGCCCAGACGCCGCACACCTGGTACGTCGGCCTGTGGAGCCGCCTCCTCGACGCCCCGGCACCGGCCGTCTCCGACCTGCTCGGCCAGCGCCGCCTGGTGCGTCTGGCCCTGATGCGCTCGACCATCCACCTGGTCACCGCACGCGACGCGGTGGCGCTGCGGCCGCACGTGCAACCGGTGCTCGAGCGCGGTCTGCAGGGCAACTTCGGCCGGCACCTGGTCGGCCTCGACCGCGACGCGCTGGTCGCCGCCGGCCGCGAGCTGGTCGAGGAGCACCCGTTGACCTTCAGCCAGCTCGGTGGACGCCTGGCCGTGCGCTTCCCCGACCGGGACCCGGCGGCGCTGGCCCAGGCCGTCCGCGCCTGGGTTCCGCTGGTGCAGGTGCCGCCGCGCGGGCAGTGGGGCCGGGCCGGACCGGCCGCCCACACGACCGTCGAGTCGTGGCTGGCCGACCAGCCGCGCCGGGACCAGACGATCGACGACATGGTGTTGCGCTACCTCGCCGCATTCGGACCCGCCTCGGTGCGCGACCTGCGCACCTGGTCGGGCTTGACCGGGCTCGGCGACGTCGTCGGTCGGCTGCGTTCCCGGCTGGTCGCCTTCCGCGACGAGGCCGGCGTGGCGCTCATCGACCTTCCCGACGCGCCCCGCCCCGATCCCGACGCACCGGCGCCGCCCCGGTTCCTCTATGACTTCGACAACCTGCTGCTCTCCCACGCCGACCGCAGCCGCGTCATCTCGGTGCCCCACCAGCAGCAGGGTCGTGGCCCGGACGGAACCATGCCGCGCTTCGTGCTCGTCGACGGCTTCACCGCCGGCACCTGGACGACGGCGACCGCGACCGGACGGGACAGCCGCGCCACGCTGATCATCCAGCCCTTCGGCCGACTCTCCACAGCGGACCGTGCCGCGCTCGCCGTCGAGGGGCAGGCGCTGCTCCGCTTCCTCACCCCCGAAACCGGTGAGACCGATGTGGTCATCCGGCCGGCTGCGGATGGATGATCCGGCACCCGGCCTAGACCCGGGTCGGTCGTGGCGTAATCATATGGACGTGCGCCGGACGGACCGACGGCGGCGGGTATGTTTCGTGGAGGGTGAGCATGGCTGACAGCACCGGTACCTCCATCCTGCCGGCTCGACGGCGCCGGCGGCTCATCGAGTCCGGACTCGGCCTGACGGTGCGAACGCCCGACGGCCGGGTCGAGTCCTATGGGGAGGGCGAGGGCCTCGTCGTCACCGCGCGCACCGAGCGCGGGACGCGGGCGCTGCGCTCCTTCGACGAGCTGACCGTCGTGGACGCGTACCTGGCCGGCGACATCGACATCGACGGCAACCTCATCACCGGCATGGACCTGCGCACGATCATGTCCGACATGCGGATCTTCACCCGCATGTGGACGTTCCTACAGCCGCTGCTGCTGGGCCGCCGCCGGCTCAACCCGGTCTGGGTGGGCAAGCACTACGACAGCGCCAACATGCAGCTCTACGGCATCGACGAGGAGTACCAGGTTTACACCCCGGGGCTGTACCTCTCCGACGAGGACACCATGGAGGAGGGCGCCGGTCGCAAGCTGGAGTACGCCTTCCGGGCCCTGCACCTCAAGTCCGGATCCAGCCTGCTCGACGTGGGCTGCGGGTGGGGCGGCTTCTCGCGGTTCTGCGCCCGGCGCGGTGTCGAGGTCACCGGCATCAGCCTCTCCAACCACCAGCTGGAGTTCGCCCGCCGCCACCTGGCCGAGGAGGGCCTCGCCGCGGACCTGCGGTACCAGGACTTCTTCGACTTCGAGCCGGGCCGCCAGTTCGACGCGATCAGCCTGATGGGCTCGATCGAGGAGCTGTCGGACTACGAGAAGGTGATGACCCGGCTCCGGTCCTGGCTGCGCCCGGGCGGCCTGGTCTACCTCGACTTCGCCGCGGTGGACCGCAAGTTCGGCGTGGCCTCGTTCGTCACCCGGTACGTGTGGCCGGGCGCCTTCCGCATGGTCTACCTGCCCGATTTCACCCG